>JACPFE010000607.1 GCA_016183145.1 Deltaproteobacteria bacterium
AGTTTGAATTTAACGCCTCTGTTGTTGGATGGCCGTGCGTACCTTCTCGGCACTGATTGGCAGGTCGCGGATGCGTACGCCGACAGCGTCGTAGACGGCGTTGGCGATGGCGGCGGCCACGGGGACCAGCGGCGGTTCGCCGAGAGCCTTGGCGCCGTAGGGGCCGACCGGGTCGGGCTGTTCGATGAGCACTGCGTCGATGGGCGGAATGTCGAGGAAGTTGGGAATCTTGAAGGAATCGAGGTTGAGCGTCTGCGGCGCGCCGCTTTCCGGGTCGATCGGTATTTCTTCCATGAGCGCGTAGCCGAGTCCCTGCACGACCCCGCCGACGATTTGGCCACGCGCGGCCTCGGGGTGGATGATGCGGCCGGAATCATGCACTGCGACGTAGCGCAGCACACGCACGCAGCCGGCCTCGGGATCGACTTCCACTTCGGCGAAGTGCGCGGCGAAGGAATTGATGATATGTGTCTTGCTGCCGGCGCGCAGCTTGGCCTCGCCGATGACGATCTGTTCTTTGTGGCGGCGGATGACGTGGCCCAAGGGAACGCGAATCTCGGGCGTTTCGATTATGGAAACCATGCCGTCGCGGATCTGTAACCTTGCGGGTTCGCCCTCGAGCAACCGTGACGCGGTCTCAAAAATCTGCCGCTTGGCGTCTTCGGCCGCCTTGAGCGCGGCGAGACCGGAGGTGAAGGTGGTGGTGCTGCCCGAGGTGCTGTGGGCGAAGGGAGTCGTGGCGGTGTCGGCAAAAGTCGCCTGGACTTTTTCAAAATCCATTTCCAGGGCTTCGGCGACGATCTGGCGAAGAATCGTCCAGGCGCCCTGGCCGATCTCGGCGATGCTCATCAGCAGCTCGGCGCTTCCGTCGCTTTTGACCTTCACCACCGCGGAGGATTGGGATTGCCCGGTCTTGTAGATGCAGGCGGCGAGTCCCATGCCGCGATACTTCCCGTCAGCACGGATTTTACGGGGCCCGTGGGGACGCGGTGTCCAGCCGATCCGCCGGGCGCCTTCGCGCAGGCACTCGGCCAGGAGATTGCTGGAAAAGGGCACGCCGCCTTCGATGGGTTGTGCCGGCACGAGATTGTCCAACGGCGTAGTCCGCGCTCCCGGTTGGCCTTCGGGTCGGACATGATTGCGCAAGCGAAACTCCAACGGGTCCATCTGAAGTTTTTCCGCGGCCTCGTCGGCCAGCGACTCCAGCGCGAAATGCGCCTGGGGCGCGCCGAGGCCGCGGTAGGAACCGGCGACCGGACTGTTGGTGAAAGCCACCTTTCCGACGAAGCGCGCGTTGGGACAGGAATAAAGATAAGTAAGACCATGGCCGAGACGCGAAGCGACGCCGAAGCCGGGCGCATAGGGACCGGTATTGAGCGCGCTGGCCGCGTCGATGAAAGTGATGCTACCGTCGCGCTTAAGACCCATGCGAATCCGCGTCGAAGTCGCATGGCGCCACTTGCCGTAGCCTAATTCTTCTTCCCTCGTGTAACCCATGCGAACGGCACGGCCGGTCTTGCGTGCCAATAGGGCCGTGATCGCTCCCAAGCGGGTTTCGTCCTTGCTCCCGAAGCCGCCGCCTAGATACGGTCCGATCACTCGTATCTGTTCGTGCGGCAGGTCGAAAACTCTCGCCAATTTTTCGCGGTCGCCATAAACGTTGCGGCTCGCCTTCCACACAGTCAGCTTGTCGTTCTCCCACCAGGCGAGGCAGTAGCGCGGTTCGAGGGCCAGCGGGCTGGTGGATTGGGTGCGGTAAGTTCCTTCGACAACGATCTCGGCTTCGCTCAAACCGCGCTCGACATCACCCCGGGCAAATTCAATGGGCGCATCGCCGGCCAGGTTCGAACCGCCGCGCACCGACGGCGCATCGGGTTCGAGAGCGGCTTCGGCGTCGAGCACAAACGGCAAGGGTCGATACTCGACATCGATCAATCGCGCCGCTTCTTCGGCAATCTCTTCGCTATCGGCGGCCACGGCTGCCACCTCATCGCCGACATGGCGCACGGTCCGATTGAGCACATAAACCGGAGCTATCGCCCCTTTTGAACCCGCGGGGCTGCCATCTTCGAAGGGATTTTTGGGCGCGTCTTTGTAGGAGATGACCGCGCGCACCCCCGGCAGCGCCTCGGCCTTTTCCGTGTTGAGGGCGATAATCTCGGCGTGGGGATGCGGACTGCGCAGGGTTTTGCCGTGCAGCAAGCCTTGCGTCATGAAGCGGTCAGCGGAGAATTGTGCCGCACCGGATACCTTCTCTCTGGCATCCGAGCGCGTTACGGATCGCCCGACGATGCGAAGCGGCGGCAGGGTGCTCGGTTCGACTTTGGCCATAGTGAATTCCGGGTTGCTCCTATCGCAACGGATAACAGAGCCTCAGGAACGAAACAAGAAAAATGCTTTAATTAACTATTCAGTTTTCCGAGCGTCTAATGAAACGGCGCTCCACGCCGGGCAGGGGTGTTTTGAGGGTCTCCTTAAACGCCGCCTTCCGTGGCCTCTCTTCCGGCGCCAAGGAGACACGTCATGATCGGAAAAACTACCACGCGGACGCGGCCTTGCCCACAATGTGCCAACAGTATCGGGGAAGATGCGCTGAGTTGTCCTTATTGCAAGGCTGGGCTCGTCTCCCAGGCCGCGCCGGCCTGGCTCAATCGTAGCGAATCCGCGGCGGAGCCGCGGGCTGGTGCGCCGAGCAACAAGCGCGTGCTGATCCCGGCGAAATTTATCTGGCCATCCGCTCTGCTCGTGGTCGCCTTGATCGCCTTTTTTAGCGGCGTGGCGCTGCAACGGAGCGAGCAATCGGCGTCATCGCAAGCCAGCTCAAAACAGCTCGAAGCCAAGGATCAAATGATTCGAAGTCAGGAAGCGCAGCTTGCCCAAGCGCAGCAGCAACTGACCGATAACTCCAATCAGCTCGCCGAAATGAAGACCAAACTAGAGGAAGGCCAGAAAGAGCTTTCGGCGACCAAGCAGCGGCTGGGGGCCGCCACCCGTGAAGTCGCTCGTCTGAACGCGAGCCGGTCCGCTGCTGCAACGAGAACTGCGTCGCGCGTGCCGGACACGGGTGGGTTGCTTCCGGGGTCCGCCGCAAGACGAACGTCCGACGCGGGAGTCTATGAGACAACCCGGCAGACGTCGGTCTATGAAACTCCCTCGCCGACTGCGCGGGTTATTACGCAAATCGGCAAAGGAACCAGGATCAACGTCGTAAGCTCCGCGGGCGATTGGCTGGAAGTGCGATCCAAGCACGGCAATCCTCCGGGATACGTGCGCGCCGACAATGCGCGGCTGATCGCCAGAGCGAAATGAGAAATGGCCCGATGGGGCCCAGCCTGCCAATCAGTCTTCCTATCGCTCATCAGCCGGTGCTCCGAGACCTTGGCTTTCGCGCGACCATATCGTGGGTTGTCGCGATTTGCCAATGGCAGTGAATCGTAAACGCCGGATATTTGCCAACGTGATACCCTCGCCCCGATTTGCTGTTGCGCAAAGCGGGCGCGAGTCAGCGTGGCGTCATGATAACAATCGTAATCTTTCTTATATCTCGCCCGGAATAACTGACAATCCGATGTGCGGTTGACATCATAGCTCGTTAGCGCATACTCTCCCCTCACAAATGGGGGTGACGCCGAGCGGGTCGCGCGGCCGTGCCGCTCCTATTCAATTCGAAAATCAAGAGGTGTTCCCATGATGACGCTCTATTTCAGTCTCGGCGCTTGTTCTTTGGCCTCTCATATCGGTCTTGAAGAAACCGGTCGACGGCAAGGTTCTGGTCGAGAACACGGCGATACTCACTTATCTTGCCAGGCGATTTCCGGAAAAGAAGCTCATGCCGGCCGATCCGTTTGAAGAGGCGCGCTGCATCGCGACGATGTGCTGGTTCTCCAGCGTCGTCCATCCCTCCTACCAACGCTCCCACCGCCCCGAGCGTTTCGCCGAAGGCGAGGCGGCGCAAGCCGCGGTTAAGGAGAACGGGCGGAAATCGTTCTGGGCGAATCTTCAGGAAATCGACGCCATGATCAAAGGCAACGGCTGGGTCATGGGCCGCGAGTTCACCGCCGTCGACGGCTACGCCCTGGTTTTCTACGGCTGGGCCGAGCGCAGCGGATTTTCCGTGAAGGAGCTAAGCGCCTACACGGCATGGCAGGAGCGCATGATGAAGCGCCCGACCGTTAAGAAATGCGTAGAGGACGAGCAGAAAGTTTCAGCAGCCTTGCTTCACCCAGACTCGGTTCGTCACTAATCCGTTTGATTCCTAAAAGATTGGAACGGAGCGAAGCGATTGAACGTCTGGAACGTTTGGAACGACTGGAACCATTGTTCGAAGGAACGATTAGATGGAATGGAAAGAAGCACTCCCCCTGTTGCAAGAGAACCACACTGGTGTCGCGATCAGCGTCACGCCCAAGGGCCGCGCGCAGGCGACCGTCGTCTCGACGGCCGTGCTGGACGGCAAGGTCGGGTTCGCGTCGCGGGGATACACCGTCAAGGTTAAGAACATCCAACGGACAGTCCGAGCGACTGTCACAGTCATCAAGCTCGACACTCGGCGCTACGTCACCGTCGAGGGTCCTGCGTCCATCGAGCCGTGGCAAGACACAAAAGCGCACATCAGGCGTCTGAAGGACCTCTATGTTGCCATGGGCCGAGCCCCCAAGGGTACTGATGAGGAATTTGCCCAGCAAATGCGGGAAGAAGAGCGAAACATGGTTCTAGTCACCCCCGAGCGCCTCTACGGCAGCCTCCGATCGGGCGCCTAGCAGGCCGGTGAAAAAGACCCATCTGCGTCGTCGCGCTCAATCGCTCTGTTGCTGTAGCAATGAGTTGATGACCCGGCTTCTCCCGGCTATAATTTTATTTGGGTTTGCAGCCCTTCAATTTAACCCCGTCGTGAGAAATGCGGGCTAGAGCCCTCTACTGATGGTGCCCGAACACGATCAGGTTTACGTACGCTGTTTATTTCTCCGATCTCGCGCTTATTTATGCCAGCGTGATTCTCTCCCCTCCCACGGCTACGTAGCAACTGCTAAGAATCCGTCGCGGGGAGGTCTTTAATAACAATTGATTTAGCGCGATCATGGAAGCGTGAAGCTTATGAAAACGTCGCTTTTGGGCATGGTGGGAATTGTCTCCGTCACGCTCACTCTCGGCGCTTGTTCGACCGCTACACCCATTGTCAGTGAATGGCGCAATCCTGCTTACGCCTTGGGTCCCTTCAAGCGAATCATGGTCGGAGGTCTAAGCAGGGAGACCAGCGTGCGACGTAACTTCGAAGATGAATTCGTAGTTCAGCTCCGGGCAGCGGGAATCGACGCGTTGGCGAGCTATCGGTACATTCCGCAGGACGAAGGGGTCGATGAAAACAACCTCAAACAAGCTGCGCAAAAGGCTCGCGCCGATGCGGTGCTCTTTGCGCGATCGTTAAAGACGGAACAGAAGACCAACTATGGCCCGACGTTTCCGTATCTTTCCTTCGGCATTTTCGGCTCCAACGTCGGCGCGTCCTGGTCTGGACTCTCCGGCGCGCCCGGCGCTTATCGTTACAACGAATATACTTCGGAGACCACGCTGTACGACGTCGCCAAGAACGAAGTGGTGTGGACCGGCACCGTCAAGACGACGGAGCCGGAAAACGAGCAAACGGCGATTAAGTCCTATGTGGAAGCGGTCATGAAAGCGCTCGATGCGCAAAATCTGCTTCCCGGGCGCTAGGAATCGGAGGATCGGTGGGGCCGGTGTGGACTCGCTGGTGCCTTCTTCGTCGGATCTTCCTTATCGTCCTCTTGAGCTGCGCCTGTGCCAACTCCGTCGCGCCGGCACGTTTTCGTACGCAAGCAAACCATGCCAAGCATGTTTTTATCGTGCATGACGCGTGGCACGCGGCCATCGTAATAAGAACAATCGATATCCCCGCTGCTGTTTTGCCCGAGCTTAGGGATTTCCCTTCCGCCGAGCAGTTGGAGTTCAGTTGGGGAGACAGAGATTATTTCCCAGCGCCGGACCCAGGTATTGGCTTGGCGCTCAAGGCGGCGTTCTGGTCAAGCGGCAGCATTCTTCACGTTGTTGGGTCCAAAGGCTCTCTGGAACACATCTTTGCTGGCGCCGAGATTCTAGAGATCGGCCTATCTGAGGATGGTTTCCAAAGATTGATCAAATTCATATCCGATACGTTTTCGCGATCGTCTCAGGAATCTCCGGCCGAGGCCCGACCGGGACTTTCGCCTAACGGCAGGTTTTATGCGGCCGAAGGGAAATTCAGTATCTTGAGAACGTGCAATACCTGGGTAGCAGAGGCACTAAGCGCCGCGGAACTGCCCGTGAGCCCGCGCGATGTAATCACTGCGAGAAGTCTAGGTAGTCAGGTGCGATCCCTGGCCGGAAAACAAAAGTAGCTACGAGGAGACTCCGGGGTTGGTTTCAAAGACAGGTTCAAAGGCTTTCTCGATCCTGTCTAAAGCGGAAGATAGAGCCGATATCGCTTGAGAAAGCCTCAGCAAAACGACCTACTGAGACTGAGACGAGAAATGACTCGCAATACATCTTTCTCCCCTCACGCTATCGATCCCTTTCCAGCTGCTCTCGCTCGCGCTGCT
Source organism: Deltaproteobacteria bacterium (assembly GCA_016183145.1). Lineage (GTDB taxonomy): Bacteria > Desulfobacterota > Binatia > UBA9968 > UBA9968 > JACPFE01. The sequence continues at coordinate 6,594 of JACPFE010000607.1, forward strand.
CTCGCTTCTGCCTTAAGAGTTCCAGCAGCCGCTCCTTCTCGCGTTGTCTTTCCAGCCTTCGCTGCTCTTGCGTTTCCCCCTAATCGATCTCTTTCGCCTTTCGTATCTTCGGATCGCGGTAATTCGCGCTCCAGGTCGCGATATGGCGGCGGCTTGCTTTTGTCGCCGAACAGCCAGTCCAAGACTGGGCCGAACAACCATTCTTTGACTGCGTCCAGATACGGCTCCAGGATCGAATCGCCCGGCCTTTCATACGGGAACCGGGCGCCGCCGTCGATCAATTCCATATCGAGAGCTGCCCGATAAAAATCACCGACTAGTAGCACGGCGTTGTGCCCGCCCTGGCCCCAGTAGTTGCTGCGCATGGTGACCCGCGAGTCGTTGAAGCCGACCCATGACCCGGCGACGAGCTGTGGATGCATCAAGATAAACCAGCCGTCGGTATTTTTTTGCGTGGTGCCGGTCTTCCCCGCAACGTCGGCGCGCAAGTCGAACTGCGCTCTTATAGCTTTCCCGGTGCCTTGGTCGACTGCGTCGCGCAGCATGTTGATCAGATTTTCCACGGTCTTGTCGGACATGACGGGCTGATTCTCGGTCTTGAATTCGGCAAGCACATGGCCCTGTTTGTCGGTGACGCGGGTGATGAAAATCGGCTGGCGGTACTTGCCGCCGGCGGCGAGGGTGCTGTAAGCGGCGACCATTTCCAACGGCGTAACCGGACTGGTTCCGAGCGCTAACGAGGGCACCTCGTCGAGCCTGCTTTGGTTGACTCCCATTCTGCGTGCGAGCTCGGCGGTTTTTCTCGGGCCGATTTCCTGCATGACCTGCGCCGTAATCGTGTTTTTCGAATAGATAAGACCCTCGCGCACCGTCATCGACCGCCCGCTCGGCGGAGCTAAATCGGCGGGGCGCCATACGCTGCCGTCCGGCAGAGAAATCTCCACGGCGCGGTCGATGAAGCGTTTATCGGGCGACATCCCCTGCTCGAGCGCCGCGCCGTAAACAAACGGTTTGAACGTCGAACCCGGTTGCCGCCGGGCTTGCGCGACATGATCGAATTGGTCGGTATTAAAGTCGCGGCTGCCGACCCACGCCTTTACCTGGCCGGTGGCCGGATCGATCGCCACAAAACCCGCCTGCAAACGCGTTTTTTCGGCGCGCAGCTTGGCCATGAACTCACGGTTGTTCCGCCACTGCGCCAGCGCGGCTTCAGGCGCCGCGCCGGCGTCCACGGCGCTGCGGTAAGCCGCGGACTCTCGAATGAACGCGTCGATCAAGCCAGGCTTGGTTTTCCAAAAATAAGAGAAAGGCTGCACGCGCCAGCGCTGATCGACGTACGCGTTGGGGCTTGACGATAGCAATCGTTCGGAGCTCAGTCCCCACTCGACGTCTGCGACGGCCTGCAAGGCCTCCATCTGGCGGTTTACGGCGTGGTTGGCCACCGCCTGCAAACGCGAGTCGATGGTGGTGTGCACGATCAATCCGTCGGAATAGATGTCGCGATTATTACGGTCCGCCCAATCGATCAGCCATCTCCGAATGTGCGCGGCAAGATGAGGGGAGGGACCGACGGCTTCCAGCTGGCGCTCGAAATCGAGGCGAATCGGCCGGGCGTGTAGCCTGGCGAATTCGGCCTGGCTCAACACCCCGCGCTTGACCATTTGCGAGAGCACTACGTTGCGGCGCCGAAGCGCGCGCTCGGGATTGAGTACCGGGTTGTAGTAGCTGGTGCCTTTCAACATGGCGATCAAGGTTGCGCTTTCAAGCACATTGAGCTTTTGCGCCGACTTGTCGAAGTAAGTGCGCGCCGCCATCTCGATACCGAAGGCGTTGTACAAAAACGGCATCGTGTTGATATAGGTTTCCAGTATTTCTTTTTTTGTGTAGGCATATTCGATTTTGATCGCGGTGATGGTCTCTTTGATTTTCCGCGTGATCGTCCGCTTCCGGCCGACTTCCCGCGGATACAAGTTGCGCGCGAGTTGCTGGGTTAGAGTGGATCCGCCCTCAAGATCGCCGATGAATAAGCGCCCGAGGCCCGTCGCTAGGCGCCATAAATCGACGCCGTAGTGCTGGTAAAAGCGGTGATCTTCCGTGGCGAGCAGGGCATTGATTACATGTGAAGAGATTTGGTTTAAGCGGACCCACTCGCGGTTCATCGGCTTAAAAGTCGCCAGGCGCTTGCCGTCGGCGGAAATCACCACGCTGGGCTGGTCGATGTTGGCTTTACGTATATGGGAAATACTGGGCGTGAACGGGATCAAAATGACGGCGTAGACACACAACAGCATGGCTCCGAGCATGCCCAACGCGGCTACTCCCTTCGCGCCTGAAATAATTCTGAGCCGCGTACTCAAGGCGGGATCGATCACAGCCCTAAAGTAGCCCGCGAGCCGCCGGTAAAAGCGCCTGACCCGTCTGGTAGGCCGTACGTTTTCAGCCACGATTGTTCCCTAGGCTTTTCGGCAGCGCGTCGCAATTCACGCGGTGCAATTTATTTAGACGAGCGGACGGTGAAATAAGTTAATGCCGCTGGCACTCATTCTACGTGACGGGCAGGAGAACTAAAGGGCAAGTGCTTTCCGCTTGCTACGGGAAGATCAGGGGCCCTTATTCTCTGACACTAAATCGTTTGCTTTCACCCACATGCCCAGTGGTAGCATCTATCAACAGCTGGAACCGGCGAGGCGCGTAGGATATAAACGCATTCACTGAAACCGGTCTCAGTGCAAGAAACGGGACAATCAAGGGAGGTAATTCAGTATGGAGCAAGACTTCGTCGGTACCAAGCGCTGGGTACGGCCGGCCACTTCCTATGAGATTTACATGGAGGAGCAAAAACTCCCGATCCATCGCGGCACGGTGGGGTTCTACGACATCCGCGAGCTGACTTTGGGATCTTGGAAGCGCATGGGCGCTCAAGGCGCGTTCATCGAGCTTAACGGCTGCGGCGGGCTCCAGGGGATGTACGTTATCGAGGTGCCCGGCGCGGGCGCCATCACTGCCGAGAAGCACATGTACGAGGAGATCTTCTACGTGCTTGAGGGGCGCGGCACGACGGAGATCTGGACCGGCGACGATGCCAACAAGAGGCAGACCTTTGAGTGGCAGGCGGGCAGCCTCTTCTCTCCACCGCTGAACACCTGGCACCGCATCGTCAACGCAACCTCCAGCCCTGCCTTGCTACTCGGCGTGACCAACGCGCCGCCGATTTTCCACCTGTACCGGAGTCAGGACGCGCTGTTCAACAATCCGTACCAGTTCAAGGATCGGTACGATGGGAGTGCGGATTTTTTCAAAGCGCATACCGAGCTCGGAAAAGATCCGCGCCACGGCCGTGCGCGCAACTACGGCAATATTATCCCGGACGCGGACCGCGTCGAGCTGCCGCTCGATGGCCAGCGTGGCGTGGGTCACCGAACTTTCTTTTGGAACCTGTCCGGCAATAGTTTTCAGGGGTTCATCGCGCAATACGCGCCCGGCCGCTACTCCCGATGTCACGCCCATGAAGCCGGCCCGGTGCTGTTGTGTCTAGGCGGCAAGGGCTACACAATCACGTGGCCTGGCGATGCCGGGACGACGCCGTGGGCGGACGGCAAGGGCGAATTGGTCCAGCGACAGGACTACAAGCCTGGCGGCATCGTGAGCGCTGCCCCGGGCGATGCCGGCTGGTTCCACGGTCACTTTGGCGCATCGAAAGAACCTTTGCGCGTGTTGGCCTTCCTGGGCGGATATCCCAGACGAGTCAAGGGTGTACCTGGCGTAGATTGGTGGGGTTTGAATCTCGACATCAAACAGGGCGGCCACACCATCGAGTACCGTGACGAGGACCCTCATATCCGCAAGATGTTCCAAGAGCAATTGGCAAAGGAAGGCGCAGACTTCAATATGCCTGAAGAAGCATATCGGTAAACTGTTCGAGCGCGCTATTCCCGCGAGCCCTTTTACATCCTCTCCCTTGATGGGAGAGGACAGAGGTGAGGGTGCTCGAAATCCGCTGACCCCTCACTCTAGCTCTCTCCCGCAAGGGGAGAGAGAACACGGACAAGCCCCGCGAAAGATCACTGTCAGCCAAATTTTCTACGCGGGTCGCAGCAGGGAAACCAAACTGTTTACATTTTCGATGGCTTCCAGATTTCGCACCGCGTTGATCAGCTCCTCGGATTGTTTCTCCGAGATGACCGTTCTCGCGTTGCCGCGGAATTTGTCCAGCACTTCGCTTTCGCTGATCGGATTGCGCGGATCGCCCTTGGCGATGCGCGCGGTGTAACTGTGGCGTGTGCCGTTTTTCAATTCTACGCTCACCGGGCAGTAGGGTCCCGGTTCAGGGATCGATTCGTCGACGATCACGTTCACTTTGCTGAGCGCGTCCTGAACTTGTGGCTGGTTGGCTTTCTCGTCGGTGAAAGTGGTGATCTCCAGCTTGCCATCGAGTAGCGCGAGAGCGACGACATAGTTGACGGCGAACTTGCCGCGCAGGCCGGTTTTGACTTCGGCGTGGTAGTGGCGCTGGTAGCGTTCCGGCGGGATGCGGACTTCGATTTTCGCGACCTCGGCGAAGTCGATCTTGTGCTCGCGCTTCAGATGGAGTGCGGCGTCGGCGGCGAGAAATTGCGGCGCGCTGCACGGATGCATCTTTAAGCCGAGGCCGGGCGATTCAAGAAAGAAAGGCTTGCCGATGTCCGCGATCATTTTTTCGTAGTCACAGGCGCCCTTGCCGAAGAAGGTGTCGCAAAAGCCGCGCGGCGCTTCAAAAATGGCCGGGTCGGCGGTAAAGCCCTTTTCGGCGAGCAGGGCGGCTTCGACGCCGCTGCGCGCGGCGTTGCCGGCGTGAAACGGCTTGACCATCGAGCCTTGCTGGCGGTGAATGCCACCAACGGCCGATGCGGTGACGCCCAGCGCGGCTTTAATCTTGCCCAGGTCGAGCCGGAGCAGGCTGGCGCAGGCAACGGCGGCGCCGAAGCTGCCCAAGACCGGCGTGCTGTGAAAGCCGCGATCTTGTAGATTGGGACCGGCGGCGGAAATCTTGGTGAGGACTTCGATGCCCAACACGTAGGCCTTAAGCAAATCTTTTCCCGTGGAGCCGATGACCTCGCCAAGACTCAGCGCCGCGCCGACGACCATGCAGGTCGGGTGGCCGGCGTGGATATAGGCATCCCAATCGTCGAAATCGATGGCGTGGCCGAGAAGTCCGTTGGCAAAGGCGGCCATGGGCGCCGAGGATTTAACGCTTGTACCCCAAATCGATGCCTCATCGCTGCGGCCGGTGCGTTGGCAGTAAGCGAGGGCGATGGCGGCGGTGTCCGTGGCAACCCCCGCCAGCGCGACGCCAAAGGTGTCGAGAATATGCATCTTCGCGTTGGCGAGTGTCGTCTCGGAGATCGTCGAGTAATCAGTGTCGCTCACGAAGCGCGCGAACATGTCGGTTACGGGCGGCGGCGTTGCCATCTTGTTCTCCTGCGAATTGCGAGGTATGAAAATTCATTATCCGAACAAGCGGGCGCTAGGCAAGAGGCGACAAGAAGACAATAGGCATTAGGCTCCGCCAGAGGTGGATCAGCCTCAGGCTGAAATAGGCAATAGTCGGAAAAAACTCGAATCAGGAGAGAAAGAATGAGCGGTAGCTTAGACGGCATCAGGGTTTTGGAGCTCGGTAATTTTATTTCGGGGCCCTACGGCGCGATGTTGCTCGCGGACATGGGCGCGGAGGTCATCAAGGTAGAAAATCCGAATGGCGGCGACCCGTTTCGCGGCTGGGATTTCGGCGGCGATCAGCCGAACTTCTGGGCTTATAACCGCGGCAAGAAGAGCGTAACGCTCAATTTACAGACAGCCGAGGGCAGGGAAATTTTTTACCGCCTGGTCAAATCCGCCGACGTGGTGATGGACAACTTCCGTCCCGGCGTGACGAAGAAACTCGCCATCGATTACGCCACGCTCAGCAAGATCAACCAAGGGATCATCTGCGTCTCGATCACCGGCACGGGCCCGACGGGTCCGTACGTCAACCGGCCGGCCTACGATACGGTGGGACAAGGCATGGGCGGGATGATGAGCGTGCTGATGGATCCCAAAGATCCCAAGCCCATCGGTCCGGCTTACTCCGACTGCTTGAGCGGTATGTTTTCGGCACTTGGGGTTTTGAGCGCTTTGATGGCGCGAACGAGAACCGGCAAAGGACAACAGATCGATGCCACGATGGTCGGCTCCATTTTAGCTTTCTTAAATGCGCCGGCGACCGAAACGCTTTCGCATGGGCGCGTGCCGGGCCCGTACACGCGGCCGCGCCAGTCGCAGACCTACGCCTTCGCCTGCTCGGACGGGGCGATGCTGGCGATTCATCTTTCCTCTCCCCAGAAGTTCTGGGAAGGATTGTGCAACGCCGTGGCGCATCCGGAGTTGATCGAAGATACGCGGTTTAAGACGCGGCCGGACCGGCGCGCCAATTACGAAGAGTTGAACAAGACCTTTGCGCCGATATTCCGGCAAAAGCCGCGCGCTCACTGGTTAGAAAGACTGTAAGCCCACGACGTGCCGCATACGCCGGTCTACAACTTGAAAGAAGTCTTCGACGACCCCCAAGTGCAGCATATGGGAATGCAAATCCAGATCGAGCGCAAAAACAAACCGACGATCCGCACGGTCAAGTTTCCGCTGGACTACAGCGACACCAACGCGCCCCATCCCTTGCCGCCGCCGGAGCTGGGCGAGCATAACGGCGAGTTCTTGAAAGCGCTGGGATACGACGACAAAGCGATGGCGGAGCTCAAAGAGAAGGGCGTGATCTAGGGCGCCGCGGTAGGAATTCGAAATTTCATTCATTCACCGCAGAGACGCAGAGTTCGCAGAGGGTTACCTCTATAATCCTTTCTCTGCGTCCTCGGCGCCTCTGCGGTGGAAATTCTTCAGGAGGGAAAGATGCGAGGCTGTTTAGAAGGCATCAGAGTGTTGGAGCTGGGCAATTTTATTTCCGGGCCGTACGGCGCGATGCTACTTTCGGACATGGGGGCGGAGGTAATCAAGGTGGAGAACCCGGATGGCGGCGACCCCTTTCGCGGTTGGGATCTCG
>JACPFE010000640.1 GCA_016183145.1 Deltaproteobacteria bacterium
GCGGCAGCCACCAGATCGATCCTACCCTCCTTCGCAGAAGGCCACGGGTGTAAACCCGTGGATGAATGCGAGGTGGGTACCCTCCGTAGCCTTGGCGAAGGAGGGTGCGCTTCGGAGGGTTCCGCCCTACGAATCGTGTGGAGAGGTGCCACGGCCGCAAGGCCGTGGGGCTCCACTCATAGCTGTTCAACTGTGCGCTGCACTCTCGCGCGCGTCCCATCTCTGCCTGAAAGTAGCAGTTTTCCGCGCAAGACAAGGCACTAACACCATTTTCCCATGTGTTCTCTTAGACCGTTTTAGAACCGATATCTAAGGTAAAATCCGCTACTTCTTAACCGGTCTTTCCAGCCCAGGCAATAACAAAGCAGATCAGGGAGCCGGTTCAGTGTCGCCCCCGCGTGAGAATTCTTCTTAAATTACAATCGGTTATTTCGCTTTGGGGGGAACGCTTCATTCATCAGGAGTTGGCATGCAACATGCGAACTAATCGATGCATGAAACCTTTTGTCTCAGTCGGTCTAATTGCCCGCACCTCGTTACGGGGTTGCTCTTTGAACGCCGCGCAAACTTTGCGGGCTATCGGCCAGACCCTCGAACGGCTCTCGATCGATACGTTTAAACTCCACTACGGTGACTATAGCATGGTCATCCGTGAATTGGCTAAAGGGACGGAAAAGCAGTTCAGAGATTCACGCATAATTCGCCCGCGCCTGCGCGATCTTCATTACTCATTTCAGGAGATGGATAGCTTGGATAGACAGGGGCGCAGCCAACGTCTAAATCCGGAAGGTCTGCCTGACCCCAATGGTTTGACCAATATGCTGCGCACGGCCGGCAACCACGTGGACCTCAAAAGCGGTCAACTGGTTCGCGTCACAAAGTTCGATGATGATCGCCTGGAGATTCACTACGAGACCCTCCGTGGCGGCATTCACGGAGAGATCTTGGATGCCTCCGATTTGTATTCCCTATTCGTCTCTATGTACTTAAAAAGGGCCGACCGCAGCCGTGGTCCGGCGAGCTACCCTAACTTGGGCCAACCGCTTCCCGTAAACCTTCGTAGTAATTGCTCGTCTCGCATCGTTGGACCTCGCGGGTAATCGTGCTCGTTAATCAAAAACCAGCTTGTACGAGGTTCGACGATCTTCTGCAAATGAAGGCGAAGCTCAGGTCTGCGTGACGATGCACGTCTCGACGAGCCGTTGAACATCCTCAGCAGTAGAGAGGCGGCTGCAGAGGTCCAGCAGCCGCTCGGCAGTGGGCGCCGGCGCTAGGCTTTCCAGCAACCAGGTCATTTTTTCCAGCAGCTCGGCGTCGCTCAAGGTCGCATCCGGATGACCCTTGGGTTGCTGGACTGTAATTTCCTTTGCGCCGGGATTCGTCAGTTCTGCCACGAGTCGCACTCCGAGAATCCCCTCGGTGTCGAGGGCCTTGTTCCTTTCAGGGTCCTCAACCAGTTCAATCTTCGCCATCAAAGCTTTCACCTCAGGTGTTTTCCAGGGCGCTCCATCATACTCTCGACAGGTCAGCCGACCGCGAAGAAGCGCCATCGCCATGACGTAAGGGGTGCTGTGGTCTGCCGCCTCTCGACTGGCAGGGGCAAACGCTTGCGGCGAGCCCTGCACGCCGCCGCAGACGTTTCGGTGGCCATAGAGGATCAGCTTTCGCAGTCCGTCGGCGCGGATACCGCTATGATACAGGCGGAGGACCGCCTCGATTGCCGCCTGCGTGTAGAGCTGCGCCGGATACGCCTTGATCATGTTTCGCGGCGTAGTCCAGCGCTTGCCCAGTTGCTCCAGCCGTGTTTGAATAATTCCAGCGTCGCCACTAGGAACTAAGCCGGACAGAGCGGTCTCCAACGCGTCCTCGGTGGCAGTCACGCCCAGTGCGGCCAACTCGGCCGCTTCCAATGCTCGTGCGAGGACCAATCCCACCGCAACGCCCTTGATCATCGGAATCGTATGCGTTGGCCTGAGCCATGTATTCAGGACCACCTCTGTTGCAACAGAGAGACCACATGCGTGCACGGCTTGCTTAGGCGTTGCGCCCATGAGACGAGCCGCGACGATCGGGATTACCCACCCGACATTGGTCAGCGCGAGACCACAGTCCCAGAAGTTGAAGGATTCCGCCAAGGCGCCTTGAAGCTCGTAGGACGCTACCAGGCAGGTCAGCAATTCCTCTCCGCTATGCCGATATTGTTCGGCAAGAGCGAGGAGCCCGGGAGTGCCGTCGCTACAGTGGCCGGAGGGGCCGCCGCGACTAAAGACGTAGATGTCGTTGGCATCCAGATATCGAACCATGGTGCCATTGACGAGCGCCGCCAGACCGACCGGAACTTTTCGGTTCGTGCCTATGATCGTTGCTTCGGCACGACCGCCCTTTTCGGTAGCGTATCTCCGTACTGCCTGAGCAGCCGCAGTATTGTAGGCCCCAAGAGCACAAGCCATGCTGTCAGCCAAGTGACGTCGCGCAAGGGTGATGACCTTCCCAGGGATGGAATCGTACTTGAGCCCAAAGGTAAAGTCGGCCATGATCTGGGCGAAGGGCCGCGAGTTCTGTCCCCCTTGTCCCAATGCATTTTGGTTGCGGCGTAGCCGCGCTGTGGTGCCCATCATCGAGTCCTACTGACCCTCTACACTATACTCAAGGTTGGTCAGAGCCTTATCCACATCAACGGTGAGGAATTCATACTCATAGGGGGTAATTCTTGTTGGCTCCGCCAAGATGGCATCGATCTTTTGCTGGCCTGCTTTTCGCTCGGGGGAATTCACCCAATGATTCCAGTCTTCAATACTTTTCCAGGTGCTGATCACTAAATGCAGAGATGGGTCTTCGATGGAGCGCAAAATCTCGCCGGAGATATACCCTGGCGTGTGGATCGCCTTGGTTCGAAGTTCCTGCACGGCCTCAATGAGTTCTTTTTCTTTTCCCGGTTTGATTTTTCTTTGAATGAGCACTTTAACGGACATGATCATTCCTCCTTCATAAAAGCGAGTGTGATTTCAACGTTTCAATAGGCGGCGCAAGAGCGTGACGTGGAGCGCAATTCATCCAACCCTCTTGCTTCGACGGTAAAGTCAATTAATCTTTACGCCCTTGACAGAGTAAGATGCAAGACTGTAAGGGTGAAGAAACTCTTTTGGAGGGGTGCCATGGGACAGATCCATTTCAAAGCTAAATTGCCAGTTCACCGGTGGCTCGCCGTTGGTGCATTGTTAATCGGCCTTGCCACTCAAGCATTCGGAGCAGCTCCGTATTATGAGGGGAAGACCATCGAGGTCATTATTCCTTTCCCCGTTGCCGGCGGGTCGGACATCTGGATCCGCACCATCGCGCCGTATCTAGAAAAAAATATTCCCGGCAGTCCCAAATTCAACTTCCGCAACATCGGCGGTGGCAGAGGCATACCAGGCATGATGGAGTTCGCTCTCAAGGCTAAACCCGACGGGCATATGGTGCTGGTAAGTTCGGCCACCAATTATTTTCCCGTGCTCGTGGGTGACAAGGCGGCAAAATATGATTTTCGCCAGTGGAAGCCGCTGCTGGTGAATCCCGTGGGCGGCGTCATGTATGCTTCCCCGGTTTCGGGTGTCAAAAGGGTGGAAGACCTGGCCAAAGCCAAAAATCTAATTTACGGCGGGATCAGCGCCATCGGCCTCGACCTGATTCCGCTCATCAGTTTGGAGTTGTTGGAACTGGATGCTAGAGGAGTGCTCGGTTTCTCGGGCAGAGGACACGCCCGGATCGCATTCGAACGGGGCGAAACCAATCTCGATTACCAGACGACCCCCGCCTATAACGCTACGGTCCTTCCCTTAATCAAGGAAGGCAAAGCCATACCGCTGATGACCTTCGGCCAGCTCGACGATCAGGGAAATATTGTTCGCGACCCGGCCGTGCCCGATCTCCCGACAGTTCCCGAAGTCTACGAAAAGCTCAAAGGGAAAAAGCCCTCCGGCAAGTTCTGGGACACGTACAAAATCTTCATGCCTTCAGGCTTCGCCGTGCAGAAGATTCTCTGGATCAAGGCGGAGGCACCAGCGGAGGCGCTGCGGCTCTTTTACGCGGCTGCGGACCGACTCGAGAAAGACAAAGAGTTTCTCACCAAGACCGACAAGATTTTAGGAGGCTATCCTCTGTTACGCGGCGATCGGCTCGAAAAAACCATCCAGCAAGCTTTCCAAATCGACGCGGAGACCCAACGCTTCGTCAGGGAATGGGTGAGCAAGAAGTACCGCGTGAAATTCGACTAGAGAGAGGGAGTACTGGAGTGATGAAGTACTGAATCTTAGACCCAACACTCCGGTACTCCTACTCCAATTCGCTCCGCCCTCGCATGTGGGACGCCGCTTTAATCGCCCTTGAGAGGTTCGCCAACCCTCTGCATATGGGCATGCTCATGGCCGGCGTGCTGGCCGGCACGGTCATCGGCATCCTGCCGGGCCTCGGTGGTATCGCCTGTGTGGCGATCCTACTTCCATTCATCTACACGCTCGACGTCAACACCGCCATGATCCTGCTGGTCGGGTCACTGGCGGTGGTCCATACCTCGGATACGATTACCTCGGTGTTGATCGGCACACCGGGCTCGGCGGCGGCGGCGGCGACCATTCTCGATGGTCACCCGCTCGCCAAGCAGGGCCAGGCGGCCAGGGCTTTGAGCGCGGCCTTTTTGTCTTCCATGATCGGTGGCCTCATCGGCGCCCTTTTTTTGACTCTCTCCTTGCCCATCGCGCGACCCCTGGTTCTGCTCTTCGGCTCTCCCGAGCTGTTGATGCTCTGTGTTCTCGGCCTCTCCTTTGCCGGCTTTCTCACCGGAGGCGCGCCGCTCAAAGGGGGTCTCTCGGCGTGCCTCGGACTCTTGCTGGGAAGCGTCGGTGCCGCTCCTGCCGACGCCGTCAATCGTTACACCTTTGACCAGCTCTACCTGCTGGACGGAATTCCCCTAGTTGGAGTCGCGCTGGGAATCTTCGGCATTGCGGAAATCGTTGATCTCTTGGCCAAAGGCGGCCAGATCGCCGAGCGCATTTCCCTGGGCCACGGCTGGCTCCAGGGAATTAAAGACGTGATGCAACACTGGGGCATCGTCGTGCGCGGCTCGCTGATCGGCGTCTGGGCTGGCATCCTTCCCGGCATCGGCGCCACGGCGGGCTCCTGGATGGCCTATGGGCATGTGGTCGCCATGGCCCGTGACCGAGAGAGCTTCGGCAAGGGCGATATTCGCGGCGTGATCGCCCCGGAGAGCGCCAACAATTCCGTCGAAGCCGGTGATTTTATTCCCACGCTGCTGTTCAGCGTTCCGGGCGGTGCGCCTGCTGCGATCATGCTGGGAGCGTTGTTTTTCTATGGCATCCAGCCCGGCCCGCGCATGGTCCAAGAAAACCTCGACCTGATTTTTACTATCATCTGGAGCTTTGCCATCGCCAACACCATCGGCGCCGCGCTCTGTCTTTTTTTAAGCCCGGCCCTGGCGCGGCTCACCTGGGTTCCCTTCGTTCAGTTGGCTCCGGCCATCGTCGTGACGATTTTTTTTGGCGCCTTTCAAAGCTCCGAACAATTCGGCGATATCTATGCCATGCTGGGATTGGGACTAATGGGCTGGCTCATGAAGCAGCTCGGCTGGCCGCGCGCGCCATTTCTCGTCGGCTTCGTTCTGACCAAGCCCACCGAACAGTACCTGTGGCTTTCCATCAGCCGCTACGATTTCGAATGGCTGTTGCGGCCTGGCGTTATTGTTCTGGGCCTCTTGCTTCTCGCTTCGATAATCTGGAGCGTCTGGGAAAAGCGGGGGCAGAAGAAGGTCCCGGCCGAGGAGCCGGCTGAGGGAGCGGCGGTGCTGGGAAAAGCCCCGTCGATCCTGTTTACCTTTTCCATTCTCATCGTCTCGGCGGCGGCGCTCTATGAGGCGCGCACATTTCCCTACCTGGGCGCCATCTTCCCGATGGCGGCTACGATTCCCGCCGTCTTCATGGCCGCAACCCAATTAGCTTTTGACCTGCGCACATCGAGCACAGCGCCGGGACCGGAGACGCGGGCGAAAATCAGGACCGCCCTGGGCCATTTTGTTTCGCTGCTTGTGTTTCTTCTATTGATATTGTTTTTCGGGTTCGGCATTGCGCTCGCCTTTTGTACTTTTGTTTTCCTCTACGGCGTGGCCAGAATGCGTTGGTTCCGTGCGTTGATATATACTGGTTCTCTCCTCGCCGCGGTGCAGCTCATGGGTTGGCTGCTCGGCCTTCACTGGCCCCAAGGCATCCTTTTCGGATAATGGCCGATCAGACGCGCCCCTTTGACGTTTTAATCATCGGCGGCGGGAACGCCGGCCTATGCGCGGCGATAACGGCGCGGCGCGCCGGCGCGCGGGTGCTGGTGCTCGAGAGCGCGATCAAAGATTTTCGCGGCGGCAACAGCCGCCACACCCGCGACATCCGCTATATGCACAGAGGGGCGACGGACTACGTCACTGGCCCCTACGGCGAAGACGAATTTTGGGAAGACCTGCGTCAGGTAACGGGAGGAGAAACCAACGAGCGCCTGGCGCGCCTGGTGATTCGAGAATCGGAAACCTTGGGCGACTGGATGGCCGCCAACGGCGTGCGCTGGCAGAAACCGCTGCGCGGCACGTTGCACCTGACGCGAACCAATCTCTTCATGCTCGGCGGCGGCAAGGCGATGGTCAACGCCTACTACGATACCGCGTCCAAGCTCGGAATCGAAATCGCTTACGAAGCCGAAGTCTGCGAGCTTAAGATGCGCGACGGCGAAGCTCAAGGCGTGATGGCGTTGTGCCACGGCGCTTCGCAAGAGATCGACGCGAAGTCGATCGTCGTCGCTTCCGGCGGCTTCGAGGCGAACATCCCTTGGTTGAAAGAATACTGGGGCGAGGCCGCCGACAACTTCATCATCCGCGGCACCAAGCATAATCAGGGACGCCTGTTGAAGGAGCTGCTCAAGCACGGCGCAAAGCCGGTGGGCGATCCGCGCGGCTGCCACGCCGTGGCGCTCGACGCGCGGGCGCCGAAGTTCGACGGCGGTATCGTCACGCGCCTCGACAGCGTGCCCTTCGGCATCGTCGTCAACAAAGAAGTCCGGCGCTTCTACGATGAGGGCGAAGACTTCTGGCCCAAGCGCTACGCGATCTGGGGCAAGCTGATCGCGCAGCAGCCGGAGCAAATCGCCTATTCGGTTATCGACGCCAAGGCGTTGCCACTTTTTTTGCCGTCGGTGTTTCCGCCCGTTCAAGCCGCTTCCATTCCAGAGCTTGCCTCCGCGCTGGGTCTGGACTCATCTGCTCTTGCGACGGCGGTCAACAACTTCAACCGAGCCGTGCAGCCGGGCGCCTTCGATCCCGGCAGCTTGGATAATTGCCGGACCGAAGGACTCGACCCGCCCAAGAGCCACTGGGCGCGACCGATCGACACGCCGCCTTACTATGGTTACCCGCTGCGGCCGGGGATCACGTTTACTTATCTCGGCGTCACGGTGAACGAGCAGGCGCGAGTGATCATGCAGGACGAGCGCCCGGCCAAAAACGTTTTTGCCGCAGGGGAAGTGATGGCGGGCAATATTCTGGGGAAAGGATATTTGGCGGGATTCGGGTTAACCATCGGTTCGGTCTTCGGCCGTATCGCCGGCCGGGAGGCGGCGCGCCATGCCGGCTTCTGAGTTGAGGAGATTTCCATGTGGTTCACCGCGGAGGCGCTGAGGGCGCGGAGAAATAGAGTGAGGATATGATCTTGAAGAAACCCTCTGCGAACTCCGCGTCTCTGTGTGAAGAATCCTCTGGAGAGAATCCGGAAGCGCTTATTCAGGAGGGCGAGCGGCAGATGACGATCTGTAACGCCTGCCGCTACTGCGAGGGTTACTGCGCGGTGTTCCCGGCAATGGAGCAGCGCCGGGTTTTTACCAAAGCCGATCTTGTCTATCTGGCCAATCTCTGCTTCGATTGCCGCGACTGCTACTACGCCTGCCAGTACGCGCCGCCGCACGAGTTCGCCATGAACGTCCCAAAGCTCATGAGCGAGCTGCGCGCGGACACCTATCGCGAGTATAGCTGGCCGGCGTTGCTGTCCGGTTTGTTCAAGCGAAACGGATTGGCGGTGAGTTTGATTTCGTTCGGCGCGCTGATAACGATATCGTTGCTCGTGCTCGTGTTCGTGGGCCGTGAGGCGTTGTTCGCGATTCACGTCGGCGAAGGGGCGTTCTATCGCGTGGTTCCTTATATTGCGATGACCTTGCCGTCGCTCGTGATAGTCGTCTACGGCATTGTCGTGCTGCTCGCCGGCGCGCGGCGCTTCTGGCGCGAGACTCAAGGAACCCTGTCCGAAGTCGTCGATCTCGGTGCGCTTTGGCGGGCGACCAAGGACGCCTTCGGTCTGAGTTACATGAAGGGCGGAGGCGCCGGCTGTAATTATCCGGACGCGGCGTTCTCGAACTCGCGCCGCTGGTTTCATCATCTGGTTTTCTACGGATTTCTGTTGGATTTCGCTGCTACCAGTATTGCCGCCTTTTACGATCATTTCCTCGGCTGGCAGGCACCTTATCCTTTTTTCAGCTGGCCCGTCGCGCTCGGAACCGTCGGCGGCATCGGTCTGCTGATCGGGACGAGCGGCATGCTTTACTTGAAGTGGCGGAGCGACCGCGATCCTGCGGCACAGCCCATGTTGAACATGGACGTGGCTTTCCTCGCCTTGCTCTGGCTCACCAGCATGACTGGATTTTTTGTCCTCATCTGGCGGGAAACCGCGGCGATGGGAACGCTGCTGGTGATTCACCTCGGGATGGTTGCTGGCCTTTTCATCACTATGCCCTACGGCAAATTTGCCCATGTCGTCTACCGCTACGCCGCGCTGGTGCGCTACGCCATCGAGCAGCGGCGCGTCGAATCGTCATGAGCTTGGCAGCCATTCCGGAGATCATCGTCATACCTGCGGGCAGCTTTTCGATGGGCAGCGAGACTGGCCAGGAAAACGAAAGGCCCTGCCACAGAGTATGGGTTGATAGCTTCGCGCTGGGAAAATTTCCGGTCACCAATCGGGAGTACAAAATTTTTGTCGACCAGGCTCATGCTCCGGTCCCGCCTTTCTGGATGGACGCGATGTTTTCAGATCCCGCTAAGCCGGTGGTGGG
>JACPFE010000641.1 GCA_016183145.1 Deltaproteobacteria bacterium
GGTGGCGACAAGAAAGATTCCGCCGAGCGGGACAAGGAAGTCCAGAAGGCGATCCAGGAGGGCATGAAAAAAGAGAAGGCGCTCTACGAGGGCATGCAGAAGAACGTCGAGACCCTGGAGAAAAAAGTCGAAGAGCAGACGAAGAAAAAGTAGGCATCTGTCCAAGCCATGAGCCAGGAACTCCAGACGGGAATTTATTATGCGTTGTTCGCTGGAGGGCTTTGGGGGATCGGGCCGCTGCTGCTAAAGCGCGGTCTGAAATATGCGGACGTCAGCACGGCGACGCTGGTCGAGCAGCATGTTTCGGTTTTTCTCCTCGTCGGCCTGGCGATCTACTACGGCGAGATCGGCCAGGTCGACCCGTCCAGCCGCGCCTTTTGGGCCTTTTTCCTAGCCGGCGCCATCGGCGCGAGCTTCGGCAAAGTCTTTTACTACAAGGGCATCGACCTGGTCGGCGCGTCCAAAGCCACCTCGGTTAAGAACGGCTCGCCCTTATTGACCGTGATACTCGCAGTGCTCTTCCTCGGCGAAGAGATGAGCTGGCTCATCGTCGCCGGCGTAACCTTGATCGTGGTCGGTATCGCCGTGCTCTCCCAAGCCCAAACGAGCCCGGCAGCCGGTATGGGCCGCTTCCAATATCTGCTTTTCCCGCTGATCGCCGCGTTCTGCTTCGGCATCAACCCGATCTTTAAAAAAATCGGCGTCAGCGCCGCCGGCCTGCCGGTCCTCGGCGCGCTGGTCACGCAATCGACGGCGCTCGTTTGCATGCTCGCTTTCGGCCGATTCATGGGGCTCAAGGTCAAACGGGAACGGGTGCCGCTAAGAGGCTTGTTGTTCTTTGCGCTGTCGGGCATTACCGAAGCGGTCGGTTCGCTCTGCACGTTTTTTGCGCTGATTTACGGTCCCGCGGCGCTCTTGTCGCCCATCTGGCGCATCTCGCCGCTGGTGACCTTCGCCCTGGCGCGCTTTACGTTGAAAGGAATCGAAGTGGTGACGCTCAGAGACGGCGTGGCGGCGTCGTTGATCGTCGCCGGAGTATTTGTCCTGAGCCGAGGGTGAGCGTCACGTTCGCGGCCTGATCTCGAACACCACTCGATCCATTTGCGGCGGTGAATCACGCAGGGTCAGGATTTGGCGGCGCAGGGCGTCGTCGGTAACCTGCTTGGCCAGACAGGCAATCCTCTCTCCCGTCACGGTTATCTCGACCGCCGGATTACGAATCATGTTCAGGCACCAGTGCTTCCCTTTCACCTTGCTCGATGAAGCATAGAAGTTTCCGTTGAAATAGGCGAAGTGCAGCTCGACGGTTCGCGGCAACCCGGTCTTGCGTCCGGTGGTGGTTAAATGCGCCACGACCGTCGAACCCTCTTTGAGATTCATGTCTCGAATATATGGTTGCGCCAGCCGCGACACAAGCGCGACTTGACTCCCTTGTTCATCGGGGGATAAGCTTAGCCCGTTTTAACACGCCACAAGCGACGGAGGCATCCATGGCAGCCAAGAAATCAACGGGAATAAAACCAACGATGGTCAAATTCGGCGGCGGCATCGGCGCAGTGCGCGCTTTGCCCAAGGCCAAGGGAGAGCGGCCCGCGGTGATCATCTTGCACGAGCGCTACGGCATCGATCAGCATACGAAAGATTTGACGGTCAAGCTGGCTCAGGCTGGTTTTGTCGGCTTGGCGCCGGATCTCTTTCATCGTTTCACCGGCGACCGCAAGGCGGTGCTGCGGGGCGAGCAAAGGGTCGATCTCACCGACGACGGCGCGCTGGCGGACTTGAACGCGGCGGTGGAGTATTTGAAAAGGCTGCCCAGCGTCAATGCCTCGCGCATCGGCATCATCGGCGTCTGCCAATCCGGGCGCCAATCGCTTCTGTTGCCGGCGAACCGAACTGACATCGCCGGCGCGGTGGTGCTCTACGGCGCCATCGGCGGCAGGGAATGGCAGAGCAACGAGCTGCGGCCAACGCCGGTGGAAGAGCTCGTCGCCAAAGTAACCTGCCCCGTGCTCGGCGCCTTCGGCGAGGCGGATCACATCATTTCCGTGGACGATGTCGTGCGTTTCCGCAACTGCTTTGAGAAAGCCAAGAAGAGCTACCACATCCGTCTCTACCGCGACGCGCCGCACGGCTGGCTCAACGACACGATGCCGGGCCGCTACCGTAAAGAAGCGGCGAATGATGCCTGGAAACTCATGATGGCGTTCTTGAAGAAATGCTTTGCCGGCGGCTGGGACAAAGATAGAATCGTTTGTACCTTCGAAAGCGACTATTCGATCAAATATGATTTCAGCAAAAATGTTCGGATGGAATAGGGGAAACCACAAACATGCGCCGGAATATGCTCCGCGTTAGTTTGGCCATCGCGGTTTTCCTTGCGCCTACGCAAGTGATGTTCGCAGTTCCGACTGCGGGCGGCGCAGAGCGCATAGCGATCGCGACGCCGAGTAGAGGCCTATTTGAGTTTCCGGTCGTCGTCGCCATGCGCAAAGGGTTTTTCAAAGACGAAGGGATCGACGTCGACAAGATTCAAATGCAGCCGGCGATCGCGGTCAAGGCGCTGGTTTCCGGCGACGTCGATTATCTGCTCGCCTGGGGGTCGGCGCTGCGCGCCGCGGTCACCGGCGTGCCGATCAAGGCGGTGCTCGGCATGGTGTCGCGGCCGCTCCATGTATTGGTTGCCCGGCCGGGGATCAAAACACCGAAGGATCTCAAGGGCAAGATCATCGGCGTCGATTCGGTCGCCGGCACGGTGGATTATCTATCTCGGGTAGCGGTGCGCCATTTCGGCATGGAACCTGAGAGGGACGTGAAAATCATCGTCACCGGCGAAAGTTCGATCCGGCTCGCGGCACTGCACGCGGGCTCCATCGACGCCACGCCCATCGACATTGCCTTCGCCGTCAAGGCGGAAGACGAAGGTTTCAAACGGATCATCTATTTAGGCGATCTCATCGAGCTGCCACTCTCCGGCATCGCGGTCACGGATCAAAAGCTCCGTGCGCAGCGGGAGCAGGTGAAGAAGGTCGTTCGCGCCGCCCTGCGCGGCACGCGCTTCATGAAGCAAAACCGCGCCGAGACGGTGCAGATGCTCGCCGATTATCTTCGCATCATGCCGGCCCAGTCGGCGAAAGCCTACGACGCCTCGATCAACTCTTTCACCGACGACGGCATCATCTCCGACAAGGGCGTCAACCTTGACGTGCAGCTCACCAAGGAGCGGCTCAAATTGACCAAAGATATTCCGCTGAGCCAGTTGGTGGATTGGAGTTTGGTGAAGGAGATCAAATGAGAGCAGCCTGCGACTTGGCTACAGTCACCGAGTCACCATTTAATTGTTTGTAAGCGTTTGGAAATTTGGGCAAATTGCCACTTTCTACGCAGCTTAAACAGCCGTATTCTACTGACCAGTATATTACTGGTTGCGGATTGCCGTGATCATGATAAAAAAATTAGGACTTATTTTGACTTTTGTCGTGGGCGCTGCAAACACAGATGCCGCGGTGCCCCGCCGTGCAGTGTCGGATGAGCAGATCATAGCCCAGGGACAGTTGGTTTCAAGCGGTACATACGTAGAGATTTACCAGCATGGAGTGACGATTGACCCATCCTTCCTTAAAGTAATGGAAAGCGCTTACGAAGCGGTACAGAGAGTGACAGGGCTGAAGTTAGATACAGCGACCCTTGGTTCTAAAGTTCGCGTTTACGTTTCGGATTCGGTAGGACCGTCCCATGTTTGGAAGGGATACCAACATCCGAGCGATCCGAAAGCCATTATTTTCCTTAACCCAAGGGTCTATCTAGGAGCCATGAGCGGCAAAAACGCCACCCATATTCACGAGCTCACGCACCTCTTTACCTGGCGTTTCAACAGTCACACTCTGCGGGAAGGTTTCGCCGACTACGTCGCCCTGAGAATTCTTCCTGGAGCTGCCGTAGGTCCCAATCCAGCGGGAGAACCGACACCGCGTAAAATCCCAACAGAAGTCTTGGAGCATCTCGGCACAACCAAACCGCCTCCGGAATGGGCATCAACGGATCCGGTCAGGCGCAGCGCCTACTACTTTGCAAGCTACCAATTCGCCAGGTATCTAATCGAGATGAGAGACCTAGAGACTTTCATGAAGCTTTACGTGTCAGAGAATCCAGAGATGGA
>JACPFE010000642.1 GCA_016183145.1 Deltaproteobacteria bacterium
CTTCCACACCCAGGATTACGCGAAGTACTTTCTCGGATGCGTGCAGCGCATCCTGGGGTACAAACAGAAGCTCGGTCAGCTGCTGCTTGACCGGCGCATCGTCAAGGTCGGCGCCTTTCCCATGGGGGTCGATTTCCGCAGATTTCACGGCGCCGCTTTGAGTCCGGAAGTTCAGCAGGAAAAACAGCAACTGCGAAAATCCTTGGGGGAGACCAGAATAGTCCTTTCCGTGGACCGCCAGGATTATTCCAAGGGCATCAGCCATCGCTTGGAGGGCTACCAGAGCCTGCTCGAAAAACAGCCTCAATGGCGCGGCAAGGTCACGCTGCTGATGATCGTCGTGCCCTCGCGAATCGGCATACAGGATTACCAGGGAACGAAAACCCACCTCGAAGAGCTGGTCGGGAAGATCAACGGCAGATTCGGCGCCATTGACTGGACGCCCATCATCTATCAGTACCGGTCCGTGCCCTTTGAGACATTGGCGGCCTTGTATGCGATGAGCGACGTCGCGCTGGTGACCCCTCTGCGGGATGGGATGAACCTGGTGGCCAAGGAATATATTGCGAGCAGAACAGATAAAACCGGCGTGTTAATTCTCAGCGAAATGGCCGGCGCCGCCAGGGAATTAGCCGACGCGATCCTGATCAACCCGAACCACCGCGAAGAAATCGCCGAGGCCCTGGGGTCGGCACTGACCATGCCCCGCCACGAACAGATGCGGAGAAATCGTCTCATGCAGAGCCGACTGCGCCGCTATGACCTCGGTCGTTGGGCGACAGAGTTTATCGGGGAGCTTCTTTCCATCGATCCGGGTCGGGAACGAGCGTTTCCAAAGCTCCTGACTCCCGCGGCGCAGATGGGTTTAATCCAGCATTATGACCGGAGCCTCAACCGGCTGTTGCTCTTGGACTACGACGGCACGTTGGTACGCTTTGCCAAGTATCCTCAGCTAGCGAAGCCTCATCGGCAATTACTGAATTGTTTGAATCACCTCGGCGCCAACCCGAGAAACGAACTGGTCCTGCTCAGCGGCCGGGATAAAGCCACCCTAGAAAACTGGTTTGGTTCGCTGCCAATCGGACTGGCCGCCGAACACGGCGCCTGGATCAAGGAGCGCGAGAAGTCCTGGGAAAAAGTAAGGCCGCTGTGCGCGGAATGGAAGACCAGACTGCGGCCGATCCTACATACCTACGCCGATCGGGTCCCGGGAGCGTGGGTCGAAGAGAAGGAATTTTCTCTCGCGTTTCACTATCGGGCGGCCGATGAGGAACGGGGAGCGCTGTCGGCGAGGGAATTAACCGATGATTTGCTCGTGTTGACGGCGAACATCGACGTGCAGGTCTTGCACGGCAACATGGCGGTGGAGGTGCGCAACGCGGGGATCCACAAAGGGATCGTGAGTCAAAGATGGCTGTTAAACTGCGGCAGTGATTTTATCTTAGCGATCGGCGATGATTTGACCGACGAGGACATGTTTACAGTCTTGCCCGCCGGGGCCCATTCGATCCGCGTCGGCAACGGTCCGACCCAGGCGCGATACTATCTGCGCGGGCCGGACGACGTATTAATGCTTCTCGACGCGCTGATCAAAGGAGAGACGATCGGCGAACCCGCGCAATACGCCGCCGCAGGGGCGTTACACAGTCAGGAGAGCCGGCTCTGAGGTGGTCATTCCCTGCACACGCGGCGATCACCGAAGTCGCTAAAGGAGACTACCGTGACGCATCTAGAGTATTCGAGCGGCCATTGGATCGATAGTAAAGCGGTTAAACATTTCCTCTACGGCCTGGTGCGCGTTCTGTTTCATGTTCTGTTAGTCGCTCTGAGCGCGGGCATCGCCTTTTCCTTACCCTATATCGTGAGCGTCGCAGCACGAAGCTTCTGGACCTACTGGTCGATCATCGAGCGCGAAACGATCTATCTCATATCCGTCGAAATCGTCACGGCGATCATGCTCCTGCTGGTTTTCAGTTACCTTGGCAAGAGTTTAAAGGATAGGACAATCGCCAAGACAGCGAAGTACGCGGGTCTCGTCCACTGTTTTAGAAGCGTGGGACTGTTGGCGCAGGGACGAATCAAGAAATTGAAAAACAGGCAAGGGCTTGCCAGAGACGTGCTGATCATATCATCAACTGGCTATCGCACCTTCGCCGACCCACGGGGAGAATTGCACCGGGTATTACAGAACTGCCGCGATGCGAAAATCATGCTGCTCAATCCGCGCAGCGAGGGCGCGCACGCAAGGGCGAAAAGTATTCTCGACCCGAACGTGACGCCGGAAAAATTCGCCGAACAAATAAAGCGAAGCATCGACTTTCTCAAAGATTTGAGGGCGACGCAGAAAAATATTCGCTTGAAGCTCTACGGGGATACTCCCTGGTTGAAGCTGGCTATTTTAGGCGACTATGTTTGGATGAAGCACTATCACCCGGGTCTGGACGTTCAAAGCATGCCGGAGTATGTGTTCGAGCACGATCAAAACCCCGGCAGTTTATACACGCCCCTTTACCAACACTTCCTCACGAGGTGGGTCAATCCTGATTGTCCCGAATACGACCTGGATACCGACGAACTCATCCATCGGAACGCCAGCGGAAAAGAAATTGGCAGAGAGCGGTTCGATGAGTTTTCCGAACCCAAAGGATCGGGGTGGGCTCCTGAAAAAGATCCATCCACGACCTCGGCGCCACTGCTATCCTGACAAGCTGCTCCCACCGAACGGGTTCATCGGCGGATTGGATCGTCAACCTGCGACCCCTCGACATCATGAACGCGCCCACGTCGCCGCGGGTTGAATCATCCAGATGAAGCTTGCTATAAGCGCACTCAGCGAGACAAGCGGAGGCGAGCGTCATGCGCGTCATCGATGCCGACGGCCACGTCGAAGAGAACGTCGTCACTTTCAGCGACAAATATTTTGATCCCGCGTTTCGCGCCCAGCGGCCGCAGGTGGTCTCGGGCAGCGAAGAGGGTCTCGCCTACTGGATGATCGACGAGCAGCTTTTTCCGCGGCGCGTTGGGCGCGGCTGCAACAACCTGGGAACGCCGGTCAGTTATCAGGGGAAGCCGACCCGCCACGCGCTGCGCAAACCGGACACCGTGGGCAGCATGGAGCTGACCCATTTGAACGAACGCCTTCAGATCATGGATGAAGAAGGCATCTGGCTCCAGGTGCTCTATCCGACGCTGTTTCTCGCTTATCCTCTGAGCTGCAATCCCGCTTATGTGACCGCCATGTGCGACGCGTACAATCGCTGGCTCGGTGATGTCTTGTCGGGTCAGGAACGGCTTAAGTGGGTGGGCGTCGTCAACTTGGATGATGTCCCCGCATCGGTCAGGCAAGTCAAAGAGGCCAAAAAGCTCGGCGCCGTGGGCATGATGATCCTGGGGACAGTCGGCGACAAGCTGCTCGATGATGCGAGCCTGCTGCCGTTCTACGAAGCGGTGGCGGCGGAAAACCTGCCGCTGGCGGTGCACGTCGGGTGGGCTTGCCCATCGATTAACAACTTATACAGCCACATCTATCCGTCCGGTGTCATCGCTTTCCTCATGCCGGTCCTGATGGGCTTGGTGTCGATGATGAGCGGCGGCATTTTCGACCGTTTCCCGAACCTGAAAGTCGTTTATCTGGAAGCGGGCAGTCTTTGGATTCATTTCATCCTGGAGCGCTTGCACCACCGTTTTCAGCATTCGGGGAAAAATCTCGCCAACGTCGTCTCGCGCACCGCGCCGATTCAAAAGCTGCCGACCATGGAGTACATCAAACAAGGGAATCTCTATTTCAGCGCCGAAGTCGAAGATGCGCTGCTGCCGCAGGTGTTGAAATTGGTTGGCGACGGGCAGATCCTGTTCGGCTCCGATATGCCTCACGGCGACCGGGAGCGCTTCGCCGCCAGTCTGTTGCAGGAAAGAAACGACATCAGCGACGCGGCAAAGGGGAAAATCTTGGAAGCGAATCCAGCACGCTTTTACGGGTTGGCGCTTTGATTTTGCGGCGTCAACGAATCTCGAACAAGAGAACCGTATGATCGTGGAGCCACGTGCCCTTGATGACCTCGACCTTGTCGGGAATCCATCCCTCAATCGGATAGTCGTGGGAGACAACCCGCGATCCCGGCTTGAGCTGCCGTTCTAGGATTGGTCGGAACTTGGCGTTGAATTCAGGCAACATGTAGAGCGTCACTATCGTCGCCGGTGAAATATCGGCGGTAAACGCATCCTGGGCGTGGAATTCGACGAGGTGTTCGATTTTCTCGCGAAAAGCATTGTTACGTGCTTTCCGCACCAGCTCCCGGTCGATTTCGATCCCCACGCCTTTCACGCCAAATTTCTTGGCCGCTCTAATAATGATCGCACCGTCGCCGCTCCCGATATCGTAAACGACGTCGCCGGGTTTGGCCCTCGCCAACTCCAGCATACGGTCGATGATCTCCGGGGTTGTCGGCACAAACGGCACTTCGCCGTCGGTCCAAACGGGAATCGACCCGCAGCCGCCGGTGCCGAGAAGAATCAAGCCCATCAGAAATTCACACAAAGGCTTCTTCATTTTCCGGCTAGAACTCCCTATACCAAATCTCCGAACTTAGCCCTTATAGTGTAATCTCGGCGCGGCCGTCAATTGATGCCGAAATTGACTACGACTTGACAAGGCGATGCGTTTGTTATGAACATCCGTAGAAATCGACTCAATTGAAGGAGAAGCACCCATGGCTACTTGGGACGATAGTCTGACCCCCCGCGACAAAGAGGTTTTTGCCTTATCCGGTTTCGGGAAACGTGCCGGCTTTGGCCAACGACCCGCGTTATTGATCATCGATGTTAATTACAATTTTGTCGGCGACAAGCCGGAGCCGATCGTCGAATCCGTCAAGCGTTTTCGTACCAGCTGCGGCGAGGAAGGCTGGCAAGGAGTTTATAATATCCGCGAGTTGCTTATGGAAGCCCGCAAGAAGCACCTGCCAACCTTCTACACGACCGCTGAGGAAAATCGCTCCAATACGGTAACGATCGGCGGTTGGCAGGCCAAGAGTAGCCGCACCCACGAAGACATGACCGATGCGTGGGAAAAAACGAACGCCATCGTCGGGGAAATCGCGCCGCAAACCGGCGACATCCTTGTCCACAAGCAAAAACCCAGCGCCTTTTTCGGCACGCCGCTCATGAGCATGCTCACGGAAGTGCATGCGGATACCTTGCTGGTCACCGGCACCACCACCAGCGGCTGCGTGCGCGCCAGCGTCATCGACGCGTTTTCATACAATCTCAAAGTCTCAGTGGTTGAGGAATGCGTCTTCGACCGCGGGCAAGCATCGCACAAGATCAATCTTTTCGACATGGCGATGAAGTACGCCGATGTGATTCCCCTAAGGGAAGCGATCGACTACATCCGCGGCCTGCCGGATAACCTCTACGCTCCGGCCCTGTGAAAACAGTCTCGGGTTTTGGGCTTCGGTATTCGGGTTGAAGGAACGCGAGAATTTTTCCCCGTGCGATCCTGCATCGTTGACATTAACCTACCTATGACATAGGCTGCCATAAGTGCCAAGAGCCAAATTGCTCCGAACTGTTGATGTCTTTCTTCCCGGCCGATGGAGGGTCGTCATCAAAATCTGGGAGCTGTCATCAGCGAAGGCTGGACACCAGAGGGTGCGATACCGCTTGAGTCTGATCTCGCCATCTGGTGAAAGAGTGGTAGGCTACGACAACCATCAACCCAAGGGAGACCATAGACATTATATGGGCCGAGAAGCAGAGTACGATTATAAGGATCCGGAGTTGTTGATCCGCGACTTCTTGAAGGATGTAGAACAAATATTATCGGAAGAGGAACAGCGATGAAGGTTAAAAAGATCAAAATCAATTTAAAATCCCTGGAGGATGTGGGCAAAGAGGTAACCCAGGTCATGCGGGCCGTGGAGAGCGGCGAATCCGTCAATCCTAATCGTCATGAGATCGTGTTTTCAGACTTTGCTGCACTTAGGAGCTTTCTTACGCCGAAGCGACTGGAGCTGATCCGGTTAATTCGGAGGCACGCTCCCAATTCGATTTCTCAATTGGCTCGCTTAGCCAAGAGGGATTTTGCCCGGGTCTACCAGGACCTAAAGGTACTCGCCGAAGCGGGTATCATCGAGATTCCGAAGGGCCTTAAAGGCGAAAAGGCCAAGCCGGGAGTGGCCGAAGAAATAAGGCTGGAAATTGTCGTGTAAGAACGGGGTTTTTTCTTGGAGGAAAGCAATGGCTTTAAGGCTCCGTCAATTAAAGGAAGCGATCGACTACATCCGCGGCCTACCGGATAACCTGTACGCGCCGGCGCTGTAAACAAACGGAGATCGAAATATGCAGAAATCAGAAAGTAATCCCGAATTACATGCCGCTATCATGAAAGTGGTGGAAACCCAGCTCCGCAGCAATGATCCGCCGCAAACGCAGCAGACCTTCAAGCGTCTCATTAAAGCCGGTCATTCTGAGAAGGAAGCAAAGCGATTGATCGCTTGCGTGGTCTCAGCAGAGATTTTTGATGTGCTGAAAAGGCAGGAGCCTTTCAACCTTGACCGCTTCGTGAAAGCTCTCGGCAAGCTTCCAGCGATGCCTTGGGAGGACGAGGAGAGTAAAGTTTGACGGCGCGCCAAAAAGCTGCGTAGCAGGCCGCGACTCTGAAATCGCGTAGGCCTCAAAACCACAATGTCCCCATTTCCTGCCCTTAGCGGTCAAGTTGGTCACATTCATGGATTTGCGGCTACCAGCCGCTAACCGCGACGAGAAGTATCAGCAGATTGCGGAAGCGGAGAAGAACAAATCCAAAGTGCTCGCAGCGAAATTTCAAGAGCTGTTCAAGAAGGCGAAAGAAGAACCGATCACCAAGCCGCTGAAGGATATCGATCTGGATTAGCGCGCTGCTGCTCCGCGCTTTCCAGTTGATGCCCGATTTCGGCCATGCCATTTATTCTTTGAGCTTATAAAGACGCATCGCGTTATCGTATCCAATCTTGCGCGCTAGACTTTCTGGCAACGCAGCGAGAAACGTGTTTGTGCGCTGCCGTATTCCTCTCGCGCGCGGGGCAAAGTTTGTTCCCGGTCCTTGTTTGATACCCGCCGCTGCGAAAAACTGATCGCCGCCGATGACGAAGCGGTCTGAAAAATCACTCAACAACTGGAGCCATTCTGCCTTGACTTGTCCGTCAGGGGTTAGCGGATGATTCTGTGGCGCCCGGGCGGGCGCCATCCGCAGGCTCATGTAGAGATTCGGATGCTTTTCCAGCAATTTCCGACTGAGAGGTACGTTCCACTGCCCTAACTGATCCGAGCCTGCATGGGCCCAAACAATCTTCGCACGGCGATTATGCTCAAGCAGGCGCTCAAACGCCGCTAGATTAGCGTGAAACACCGTCGGGTTCGGCGGGCTTGCGAGCCAATCCGGCGCTTTCATTTCTTCGACAACCGGATCGAAATGAAAGTCGATAACCACCTCATGGCGAGCAGCGATGTTCGCCAGAAGAAGCAACAGCGGATGGTCGGCCGGAACCGATTCATAGGGATGGCCGGAAAGAAGAGAGAGGTGGTGAGCTGTGATCTCGCCGAACCCCACCGCGCCGGCCTGAAGAATCTCCGCCGCCCGCTCCTCGAAGCGTTTACGCAAGGGATCGTCGATCGCCGCATGGCGACCCGCTTGTTGGATCATGGGGTTCAAGCTTCCTCCGCCGCCAAGAAATGCAAAGCGTGAACCGTACAGCTTGGCAATCGCAGCGAAACTCTCGAAGTCGAAAGGCGGGGGAGTGCCGGGAGGTTGGGGCGGCGGCATAAGTACCATTTTCGCGATACCGGACTCTTCCATCACGGAGACCGCCGCTTTCACGGCACTGGCGTAATCTGTGTACGCACCGCGTCCGCCGGCCGGGTGAGCGTGAACGTCGATCCATTGGACACGTTCACCGGGACTGCGCTGCGCCAGCGGCTGGGGCACCTGGAAAACGATGAGGCTAAATACGCACAAAAGAA
Source organism: Deltaproteobacteria bacterium (assembly GCA_016183145.1). Lineage (GTDB taxonomy): Bacteria > Desulfobacterota > Binatia > UBA9968 > UBA9968 > JACPFE01. The sequence continues at coordinate 7,999 of JACPFE010000642.1, forward strand.
CGGTCCAGACGATTCGATAGCAAGATCGATCACGGAACCGCTTTGCCTTATTTTCCATACATTCCCTGTGCCAGTATTTATTAACCCGAACGACAAGTGGGTCAACAGGTCTGGATTGATTATCGATTTATTTGCGTGCCAGGAGTTTATGAGTTCTCGACACCGATCTTAAGAGATTTGGTTTCCTGAGATAGTTTCGATAGAAAGATACTTGTGATGCGTGCAATGCTCTTCCAAATACCCGGCGAGCCTCTACGAATGACGGATGTACCAATCCCCAAACCCAGCACGGGTCAGTTGCTGATCCGCGTTCGCGCCTGCGCGGTGTGCCGGACGGATCTGCATGTCATTGACGGCGAGCTGACGCAGCCGAAGTTGCCGCTCATTCCGGGGCATGAAATCGTCGGCACCGTGGAGCAATTAGGCGAAGGCGTTGAGGGCTTCAAAATCGGCGATCGCGTCGGCGTGCCGTGGCTAGGTTGGACTTGCGGCAATTGCGCCTATTGCCGGAACGGTCAGGAAAATCTCTGCGACAAAGCGCGCTTCACCGGCTACACGCTCGACGGGGGTTATGCGGAATACACGGTGGCCGACCAACGGTTCTGCTTTCACATCCCGGATTCCTATAGCGACATCGAGGCCGCGCCGCTTTTATGCGCAGGTTTAATCGGGTATCGCAGCCTTGTTAAAGCAGGCGACGGCAAGCGGCTGGGCATTTACGGTTTCGGCGCTGCGGCACATATCGTCGCGCAGGTAGCGAAGTATCAACAGCGGGACATCTACGCGTTTGTCCGTCCAGGAGACGAAGAAGCAAAAAAGTTCGCAATAAATCTCGGCGCGGTTTGGGCCGGCGGCTCGAATGAATTACCTCCCGTGAAACTGGATGCCGCAATTATCTTCGCACCTGCCGGAGAACTTGTGCCGCAGGCGCTCAAAGCCGTCGGCAAAGGCGGCATCGTCGTATGCGGCGGTATCCACATGAGCGACATCCCTTCGTTTCCCTATTCAATTCTCTGGGAAGAGCGCTCCATCTGTTCCGTCGCCAACCTCACGCGCCGCGACGGTGAAGAATTTCTCGCTCTTGCGCCAAAAGTACCCGTGCGCACTGAGGTGCAAACATTTCCGCTTGAGGCGGCGAACGAGGCTTTGAGTCGGCTGCGCTCGGGCAAAATTCAGGGGGCGGCGGTATTGGTGACTTCGGCTAGTGTCTTGAGTTAGGGATTCGCGAACAAAATCGGCAGCGCAATTGCGTCATTCCCGCGCAAGCGGGAATCTAGGAAATTCGAAGACTTCTGGATGCCCGCTTTCGCGGGCATGACGGCGGGGGAGGCCACCGACTTCTTTTGCGAACTTCTGAGACAGGACCCTAGCGCGAATTACTCTATTTCTCATACAGCTTCTTGATAAACCCGCTCTTGTCCAGCTCTTCGACAAAGCTTGAGTCGACAAATTCTTCGGGCTTGTGCTTCCACACGTCGGGGCGGGTTTGCGATACGTATTCGTAGCTCGTCTTCATCCCTTTGATGTTGGGATAGGGCGCGGCCCGGCGATGTTTGGCGAAAAGTTCCCAGGATTCCTGGGCTAAGGACTCGTCGTCCAGGCGGAGCATTTTCTTGATCACCTTCTTGGCCAACTCTGGCTCTTGCTTGAAACGGGCGATGCCTTCCAAGTGGGCGCGCATATAACGCATGACGAGATCGCGGTCTTGCTTGATCAGAGTGCGGGTGGTCGCGATCTCGCTCCAGGGATACTCGACATCTTTGAAAAAATCCCACAATACCTGGAACCCGGCCCGCTGCGCGAGGATGAAGGTCGGATGAGACAAAGTCGCGGCCTGGATGGTCCCCTGCCGCAGAGAAATGAACCGCTCGGGGTCAGCGCCGATTTGACGCAGCGCAAAGTCCTTATCCGGATTGAGTCCTTTCTGCTTGGCGAGGTAGCGCACCAGGAAATCGCCGAGGGAGCCGAAGGTTGTAACACCAACGACTTTCCCTTTGAGATCTTCCGCCCGTTTTATGTCGGGTCGAACCATCAACGATTGAATCACCCCGGGCATCGTATGGGCCAAAATCACCATATCCGATCCGGCCAGCACCGCGCTCATCACCGCCGGCGTCGTAATGGGCGATATGGTCACGCTGCCGGCGATCAAGGCCCGCGATGCGATACCGGAGCCCGACATCACCACGGGTTCAGCATCAAGCCCATGTTTTTCGTAAATCTTCGCTTCTTTGGTGAAAAAAATAATCATGTTGCCCATGCTGACGGCGGGCACGCCGACGTGAAGCCTCTTTCGGCTCTGCGCCGAAACAGAAAGCGGCAACATGACCAGGAACGCCAGCAGCCAACGCATCGGTAACGGTCGACTAAACACCTTTGTGCCCTCCCTCTAACGCGATGTCGATTCACTTCGAATGTAGTTCCAGCGCCTGGCCAATGTCAATTCCAACGCCGGTCGTTGACAAACCCTCGTCTTTTGATTAAGTCACAAACATCATGTTGCCCAAACTGCCGCGGGATAATTTGCTGGAGCTGTGCCGGCGGATGTTCGTGATCCGTCACTTCGAAGAAAGCCTGGTGCCGCTGCACGATAAGGGCGTGTTCGGCGGCCACTACCACCTTTACATCGGCCAGGAGGCCACCGGCGTCCCGGCCATTTCTTGCCTTCGCTCGGATGATTATCTCTTCACCACGCACAGAAACCATGGCCATCTGCTCGCCCGCGGCGCCGAACCGAAACGGCTGCTCGCGGAAATTCTCGGGCGGGCCGATGGCCTGAACAAAGGTAAGGGCGGATCGTTTCATTCGGTCGCTCCTACGTTGGGTTTTCTCCATAGCTCCGGCGTCGTCGCGGGGATCATTCCGCTCTCGACGGGCACCGCTTATGCGTCGAAAGCGCTGAAAAACGGCCGCCTCACCGTGTGCCTCTTCGGCGATGGTTCGCTGGAAGAGGGCGCGGCGCCGGAAGCTTTCAACTTGGCCTCGCTCAACAAGCTGCCTGTCCTTTTTCTTTGCGAAAACAACGGCAAATATGGCGCGGGCCGTGCTGTGGCCGCGGGGCAGTCCTCGTCGATGGCCGCCTACCCGCTGACCGACCTGCCGAAAGCATACAAGATTCCGGCGCAGCTCATTGACGGCATCGACGCGGGCCTGGTCCACGCAACGGTTTCCGAGGCGGTGGAAAAAATCCGCCGCGGCGAGGGGCCGCAGTTTATCGAAGCGCAGACCGTGCGCTGGCCGGGCAGCGAAACCAACTGGCCCTCCGTGCCGCATCCGACTGATTCTTCACTCGCCTGGGACGTCAGCGGTGTCCAGGAAAAGGCGCGCGAGTGGTACCGCTCCTGCGATCCGCTGTTGGTTTTCGCCCGCGAGCTGGTCGAAGCGAACCAGGCAACCAAAGATGATCTCGCCTCGATGGAGCGCCAAGTGAAGACCGAGATCGCGGCCGCGGTCGAATTCGCGGTCGCCAGCCCCTATCCGAAACCGGAAGAAGCCGAGAGAAATTTTTTCGCTTAAGAGCTCACCATGAGAGAATTGGCCTATTATGAAGCGAAGTTCGAGGCGCTGGACGAGATCATGGCCGCCGATCAGCGCGTGCACCTGATTAACGGCACGTTTTTGAGTCTAAGCCCGCACCGCCATGTCTTTCAAAACCTCGCAAAGAAATACGGCGACCGGATGATGTCGCCGCCGATCTCGGAGCTTGGCTTCTGCGGTTTGGCCACCGGAGCGGCGATGGCGGGGCTCAGACCGATCGTCGATCTAAGCACCGGCAGTTTTATTTACGAAGCCTGGCCGCAGGTGGCCAACGAAGCGGCCAACGCTTATTCAATGTCCGGCGGGCAAACCCGCGTCCCGGTGGTTTTTCATCTCTTTCACGGTCTGCGTGGCGGCGGCGCGGCGCAGCACTCCGGCAGCCCGCAGGCGATGCTGTGGAATTGTCCGGGCCTGGAAATCGCCATTCCGTCCTCACCGCGCGACGTCAAAGGGCTGCTCAAGACGGCGGTGGCCAGCGACAACCCGACGATCTTCGTCGACCACGTCAGGCTCTTAGATCTCCGCGGCGAAGTGCCGGAAAACGACAAGCCGATCCCTTTCGGCGTCGCCGATATCAAGCGCGCAGGCAGCGATGTTACGCTGATCGCGACTTCGCACACCGTCCAGGTCTGCCTCAAGGCCGCCGAGAAACTCGCCAAGGAAGGAATCGAAGTTGAGGTCGTCGATCCGCGCACGCTCGTGCCGTTCGATTTAGCGACGATACTCTCTTCGGTCGAAAAAACCCGTCGCGTCGTCATCGCCGACGAGACGCACCAGAGCTGCGGCGTCGCCGCCGAGATCGCCGCGCGCATCGCCGAGACCGGTTTTGACAAACTAAAAACGCGCATTCGCCGTGTCTCGACGCTGGACGTGCCGGTCCCTTACAGCCCGCCCCTGGAAGCGCATATCGGCCCATCGGAGTCGCGCATCATCGATGCCGTAAGAGCATCGGTCGCGTAGTTGCGTTCCCTCGCCACGCCCTCCGCCAACACCAGCGATCGCGCATGCCGGCAAAGAAAGACGATTCGACGGAGTTGGTTGATCTCCTGCGCCGGATGTGGCTTATCCGCGCCTTCGAAGAAAAAGTTTCCGCGCTCTACGCCGCCCGCGAGATTCAAGGCCTGCTTCATCTGGGAATCGGCCAGGAGGCCACCGCTGTCGGTACTTGCTCGCAACTCAAACCCGATGACTATGTTTTCGGCGGCCATCGTTCCCACGGCCACGCCATCGCCAAGGGCGCGGATATCAATCGCTTGATGGCGGAAATCGCCGGCCGCGCCACCGGCTACTGCGCCGGTAAGGGCGGCTCGATGCATATCGCCGCGCCGGAGGTGGGATTCGTCACCGCCACCGGCGTCGTCGGCGGGACTATCCCGTTGGCGCTCGGCGCCGCGTTCGCGGCGAAGGAAAAAAAGAAAGGCCAACTCGCCATGGTCTTTTTCGGCGACGGCGCCGGTCAAGCCGGCCCGTTTCACGAGTCGCTCAAAATCGCCAGTCTCTGGAAACTGCCGGTGATCTTTGTCTGCGAGAACAACGGCTATGCC
>JACPFE010000643.1 GCA_016183145.1 Deltaproteobacteria bacterium
ACACCTTCGGTATTTTCGGCCAGCGAGTCGAATCGCCCGACGCCATTGAACCGACGCTCAAGCGGGCACTGGAACAAAACGGCCCGGCGCTCGTCGACGTGGTGATCAGCCAGAATACCAGGAAGGCTTAATCGGATTATCTCCCGCAAAGGCGCTAAGGCGCAAAGGTGACGGGCCTCGGCCCGTCATCCCGAGCGATCGCGAGGGATCTAAAAAAGAATTCTCCCGGGGCTTGTCCTGACCGATTCGACCAGGCTAAGGGTCATGCTGAGGGAAATCGAAGCATGAGCATTGTCGAAGGGATCGAAATGACAAGGATTCTTCCTTTCCGAACTTAGCGCCTTTGCGCCTTTGCGGGAGAATAATTCTGACGGTCCGAACTCAGAAGGAGGCAATCATGGCACAAGATTCCAAAGCCGCTTTCGAGAAAACCTCGCTCGGTGCGGAGAACAAAGCCTACGACATCATCGCCAAGCTCGATCCGGAATACTTCGAGAAGCTCAAGGGCATCTACGTCGATGGCACCTTTGGCCGCGAGGGCGCGCTGCCGCGAAAGATTAAAGAACTCATCATGGTCGGCATCACCTGCGCGCTCAACCGCCCGCGCGGCGTAAAGCTCCACAGCGAGCGGGCGCTCACTCTGGGAGCGACTCCGAGGGAAGTCTTGGAAGCCGTCGAAGTCGCGGCAATTCCCGGCGGCATGCCGGGATTGTGGCTCGGCGTGGAAACGCTGCAAGAGATTCTTAAAGCAAAAGGCATGGAGTTTAAGTGACGGCCTTGTTCCCTCGCCCGCTTCAGCCTGAGGCTGATCCGTCCTCTGGCGGATGCGGGAGAAGGTTAGGATGAGGGGTAAATAATGAGAGGTATTGAATGGCACCCTCACCTCAATCCTCTCCCGTCGAGGGAGAGGAAGTAAGACTTTCGGAGAGGCTGTTCAAATGACCCGTTCGCACCTAACCTCCGAAACGGCTTGAACGATTTGAACGGACCCCGCCGAAAGCCGGGGGATTGAACGTTTTGAACGAGTTTTTCTATTATGAGCGAAGCGAATAATGGTCCCCTCGCCGGCGTGCGCGTGCTCGATTTGACGCGCGTCCTAGCTGGCCCCTATTGTACGATGTTTCTCGGCGATCTCGGCGCCGAGGTCGTCAAGGTAGAGCAGCCGGGCGTCGGCGACGACACCCGCGGCTGGGGGCCGCCCTTTTCCGGCGGCGAGAGCGCCTATTTTCTTTGCATCAACCGGAACAAGAAAAGCATCACCGTCGATTTCAAGTCGAAAGAAGGCGTCGGGCTCATCCGGCAACTGTCGGAACGCGCCGACGTGCTGATCGAGAATTTCCGCCCGGGGGCGATGGATCGCTTGGGTCTCGGCGAGAAGGAATTGCGCACCGCCAATCCCAAACTCATTTACGCATCCCTGTCGGGATTCGGCGCCGACGGTCCGATGAGCGACGTGCCCGGCTACGACCTGATCGTCCAGGCCTGGGGCGGGTTGATGAGCATCACTGGCACGCAAGAAAGCGGGCCGCTTAAAGTCGGCGTCGCGATCATCGATCTAGTGGCGGGTTTGATGCTCGGCAAAGCGATCGCCGCGGCGCTTTTCGCGCGGGAAAAACTCGGCGTGGGCCAGAAAATCGACACCTCGCTGCTTGAAGCCGAGGTCGCTTCGCTGATCAATGCCGGGAGCAATTATTTGATCGGCGGCAAGGTCCCCGGCCGCTGGGGCAACGCCCACCCTACCATCGTGCCCTACCAGAGCTTTCAAACCGCCGACGGCTTCCTCGTCCTCGGCGTCGCCAGCGAAACTATTTGGCACCGCTTCTGCCCCGCCATCGGCAGGCCCGAGCTTGCCGGCGACCCGCGCTTCGCAAAAAACGCCAATCGAGTCGAAAACCGCGCGGCGTTGATAGCCATCCTTGCCGATCTTTTTCGAACTCGGGATACGGAGACATGGCTTGAGCTCTTAAATGACGCCGACGTGCCTTGCGCGCCGGTGCAAACCATCGACCAAGTGTTCAATGCGCCTCAAGTGCGCCATCGCGAGATGCTGGTGAAAGTCGATCATCCGACGGCGGGCACCGTGTCCATGGCGGGAATTCCGGTGAAATTTTCCGCAACGCAGGCCTCGGTGCGCCTGCCGCCGCCGCTGCTCGGCCAGCACAATGAAGACGTGTTGTCATCTTGGTTGGGCATGAATGAAAAGGAGATTGCTAGCTTGAAAGCAAATAAAACCATATGAAGAATTCGCACCAATTCTTACCCCTTCTCCCTCTGGGAGAAGGCAGGGATGAGGGCGCCGAGAAAAGTCGGACCCTCACCCTTCCCTCTCCCGCAAGCGGGCGAGGGTAATCCTGACGATAAAGCGGAGCAACAATGCACAAAGGCAAGACCTTCGAAGCGTTCCACCCAGGCGACCGATTTACCACCGGACGGCGCACGATCACCGAGCATGACATCATGCAGTTTGTAACCCTGGTGGGTCTCACCGAACCGCTCTTTCTCGACTTGGAATACATTCGCAACGAAAGCTTGTTCGGCGAGCGCATCGCGCCGGGGAGTTTAACCTTTGGCATGGCCGAGGGGCTGACTGTGCAGACGGGGATCATCCATGGGACGGGCATGGCCTTTGCCGGCTTAGATAAAATGCGGCTGTTCGGTCCGGTGAAAGTGAACGATACGATTCAGGTCGAGATCGAGGTGCTCGACCTCAAACCCATTCCCGCGCGCCGCGGCGGAATCGTCCGCTATCGCCAGTGGGTAAAAAACCAGCGCGGCGAGACCGTGATGGAATACGACGTGGCGCGCCTGATCCGGGGCGGGGAAAAGGCGAGCGACTGAAGAACCGAGTTTTTGGATTGTGGTTGATATCAACTCCGTTTAATCCAGAAAAAATATTCGTGCGGCAGCATGAATTTCCCTCGCCCGCTTGCGGGAGAGGGCAAGGGTGAGGGTAATTCCGGCGCGGGCCACCCTCACCTCTATCCTCTCCCTCCAAAGGAGGGCGAGGAGGTTAAGGAAGATTTTTATGGCTGAACATTCCAAACCAAACTTCGGCGTCCTCCTTCCCACCCGCGAAGCCGTCATGTCGGGACGGTCCGATCCGACCGCCCTGTTCGAATTGGCCGAGCGGACGGAAGCATTAGGCTTTCACTCTGTTTGGGTCGGCGACAGCCTTATCGCCCGGCCGCGCATCGACGCGCTCACCACGCTCGCGGCCGTCGGCGCGCGCACGCGCCGGGTGCGCCTGGGCACAGCAATCTTTCTCGCCGCTTTGCGCCACCCTATCTTGCTCGCCTACCAGCTTGCGAGCCTCGACTGGCTCACCGGTGGCCGCATCGATCTCGGCGTCGGCTATGGCCGGCCCAAGGAACCGGCGGCGGAACATGAGTTTCAGATCCTGGGCCTCGATCCGAGCGCGCGCATGAAGATGAGCGAAGAACTAGTTCAAGTCATGCGTCGGCTCTGGCGTGAAAATGACGTTTCGCACGCCGGGCAATTCACTCGCTTCGAGCATGTCACGCTGGAACCGAAACCGGTACAGCCCGGCGGCGTGCCGATCTGGCTCGCCTCCAACGACGTCGAGCCGGGACTCAAGCGCGTCGGAAAATTGGCAGATGGGTGGCTGAACAACATCAAGAGCCCGGAGAGCTATCGCGTATGCTGGGAAAAAATTCGCTCCTACGCCGCGGATGCGGGCCGCGATCCGAATTCGATTCATCCTGGTTGCTACTTCACGCTGGCGGCGGGCGGCAAGGATGCGATTACCGAAGGGCAAGCCTTTCTCGCCCAGTATTACAACCGCTCCTACGAAGCGGTGGCGAATTCCATGCTTTGCGTCACCGGCTCCTGGGACGAAGTCATCGACCGCATCGACGCTTTCCGCGAGGCCGGTGCGCGCAGCGTCGTGCTCCGCTTCGCGGCCCGCGACCAGCTCGCCCATCTCGAAGCCTGCGCCGAAGCGCTTCACCGGCGCGGATTGCTTCGCTAAACTCTTGATCCTGCTAAAGCCCAACCGCGCCCGTTCTTATAGTAGCGGTTATAAAAAGGTTACATCCCCCTCACCCTAGCCCTCTCCCGCAAGGGGAGAGGGAACCTAAGAAGTCTCCCCTCCCTCGACGGGAGGGGACTAAGGGGAGGGTGATTTATGTCAACACATTTATTGCTTTGACTAGAACTCCAATTAACAGGCGAAGGTCATTGGCTTATTTTTGTTCGCTGACTGGGGGATTTAAAACCACACTAGGGCGCTCGCATCTAGTCTGGAATTCTAAGCACGACCTTGCCGAATTGCCGGCCCTCTTCAAGATACGTTTGCGCGGCAGCGGCCTCTTTGAGAGGGAAAACAATATCGACGATGGGTTTAATCCCCGCACCATTCAGGAAACTCAAGAGCTGGCGAAATTCTTCCCGGCTTCCGAGGGTCGAGCCGTAGATCTTTAAGTGCTTGGAAAAAATCGCCGTCAAATCATCGATCGGTTGGGCGCCGGCGGTGGCGCCGCAGGTGACCAGTCGCCCACCCGTAGCCAATGCCGCGAGGCTCTTTTGCCAAACTTCTCCGGCCACGCAGTCTAGCACCACGTCGACGCCGCGGCCTTCAGTCACCTGAGTCACGACCCGGGTAAAATCCTGCTTGCGATGATTGACGCCGTGGTCCGCGCCGAGTTTTCTCGCCCGTTCCAGTTTTTCATCGCTGCCGGAAGTAACGATGACATGGGCGCCAACTTTTTTGGCGACCTGGAGCGAGGCGCTGGCCACCCCGCCGCCGATGCCGATGATGAGCATTGTCTCACCCGGCTTGAGCTTGGCATTGGTGATCAACATGCGCCAAAGCGTGATGAATACGAGGGGAAAGGCCGCGGCTTCTTCGAAGGTAAATCCGGCGGGCATCGGAAAACAGTTCTGCGCCGGTAGTCTGACAAATTGCGCGTAGGTCCCCTCAAGCCGCTCGCCCAGCGCTCGCAGGCGGATGCACATGAAATCGCGGTCGGTCAGACAAAATTCGCACCGCCCACAACCGCTCGGAGGATAAAGGCAAACCGCGTCTCCTGCTTTCACGTTTGCGACGTTTTCTCCAACCTCGACTATGATACCCGCCCCATCGGCGCCGAGTATGTGAGGCATCTCGAGGGCGATGCCTGTGGCTCCCATTCGGTTCCAGATGTCGATATGATTGATCGCGGCCGCCTTGAGCCGCACGACGACCTCGTCGGGTTGCGCCACCCTCGGCTCGTCGGCCTCTTCGTAATAGAGCTGATCGACACCGCCGTAGCCATGCATCCGAACCGCTTTCAACGTTCCACCCTCCGGAAGTCATCTCGGTAACAAGAGCTGCCGGGGTTGTCAAACCAGGGTGGATTGAGGGAAAATCGCGCTTTGTTTCGCAGCGGAAAAGACAAGTGGCGTTTGAGTGCTTAACACCCGGGCGCAAGCAAAAGCAAAGTTCAACGCTCGCTGCGCGAGCTGTTCAAGGTTCAAGGTTCCGAGTTCAACGTGGAACTTTGAACCCTTCGACCGAGCTCAGGGCGGGCCTGGAACCTTGAACAGACTAGGGGGAGAGGGTGTCCCCGCGGGGGGACACCCTGGGGGGTAATGCCGCAAACTTGAACAGAGGAGGTGAAAACTTCAAGCTTGCGCTCGGGAAACTCGCAACGCAGGCGTTGGCCGGAACTAGCTTAAGGGCCTATCTCATTCTGCCCATAGAGTACTGGAGTTTTTTCAATTCGCCTTCCAGATAGAGATCTTTCAACTGGTGACGATCCAAATGCGCTTCGAGCAAACTCGCCGGATAAATCTTGGTACCGCAGCGGTGGCAAATTGCCGCCGGATAGATAGCATTGTTATAAAATATGTCGAAGCACTCGTTGGTGGCTGGGGTCTCCATATTGTCCCTCTCTGTCGGTTTTTTGCAATGCGATGCAGCCAAAGTGCAATTGGTATACCAATAGCTGGGGAACCCCATCGGGCTAGCAAAGCGCGTAGATTTTAAAGGCTTTTGCAATGGAATCGGTCGACGGCCGAGGCGCCGCAGGGCATGGGATGAAATTTCCCTGTCCAAATCTTGAACGGGCTTGTCCAATAGTTGACAGTTTCGTTCGACTCCGCCGGGGTCGACGAACGCTTGCTGCCCGGGCTCGCCGATGCTCTCGCGTCACATAGTCAGTCGGGGAGAATGCCGATCCGGCAGGGCAGGCGAAGCCCCGGAAATTGCCGGCAGCATGGATTTCATGTCTAATGCGCTCCATGACGACCCCAATAATTGATAACACCGATCCCTCCGTTCGATTCTTCGAACGACAAGCGGGGGACTATGCCATCGGCACCATCGCGATGGATAATCCGCGCGCGCTCAACGCTTTGGACTTGAGGATGCTGCGGGCGATGGAAAGCAAACTGCTCGAATGGCGCGGGCGAAATGATATCGCTTGCGTCGTCTTGCATGCCGACTCGGAGAAAGCCTTTTGCGCCGGTGGCGACGTGAAGGCTTTCCTCAGCGAATTGCAAAAAGAACCCGGCATTCGATTCGCCGTCGATTATTTCGCGACGGAGTATTTCGTCGATTATCTCATACAGGTTTACCCCAAGCCGATCCTTTGCTGGGCCGACGGCATCACCATGGGCGGCGGCATCGGCATTATGAACGGCGCCTCCTGCCGCATCGTCACCGAGCGCACGGTTATGGCCATGCCCGAGATCGCTATCGGCCTCTTTCCCGACGTGGGCGGGACATACTTTCTCAATCGTTTGCCCGCAGGAGCAGGATTATTCCTTGGCTTAACCGGCGCGCGATTCAACGGCAGCGACGCCGTCGCCATCGGCATGGCCGAAGGATTTGCACGGTCGGACCGGAAACAACATGTCTTAGCCGGATTATCTGAATTAGACTGGACTGCCGACCCCCAGAGCAACCGAGAGTTGCTGCGAAACTATCTCGATTCATTTGTCGAGACCGGCGCTGCCGGCGAATCGGATCTCATGAAGCATCTCGACACCGTTCGGCGACTTACGATGAGGGCGACGATCGCGGAGATCGACAGTGCTTTCAGGAGCTGGGACGGCGCCGACGACTGGATCAAGGATGCGATTCGCGGTTATCTCGCCGGCTCACCCACCTCGGCCAAGGCGATCTTCGAGCAGCTAAGTGGAGGAAGAGAGCTATCCTTGAAAAAGGTTTTCTTGCGCGAATGGGACATGGCATTGAACTTTTGCACCCGCTCCGACTTCCGCGAAGGCGTGCGCGCGCGCCTCATCGACAAAGATCAAATGCCGAATTGGAATCCGCCGGCCTTGGCGCAATTGGACGATGATGAAATCGACCGGCTCTTCTCCAAGCGGCATGGCCAGGATGACTTACTGGCGAGAAAGTTCTCGGAGCTGATTCCCGAAGACTGACCGCTTTTTTAACTATTGCAAGCTACCGGCTAACTGGGGGTTGTGAAAACCTACCGCCCCGCCAACTTCTGCACAAACCCTTCTTCTTCGAGCTTTTTCAAAAAACGGTCGGTGATAAAGTTCTTGGCGTCGACCTTGCCGGCCTTGGGGTCGGCGGCGACTAAAGGGTCGACCACCGCCTGCATGGCCGTAAGGGAAGGATACGGCATATCCGGAATGCGAGTCTTGTTGTATTCGTACGCTTCCTTGAGCAATTCCTGATCGCTGACGCGGCTGAACTGCGCCAGCGCCTTTAACGTGTACTCCGGCTCGGTTTTGAAAATCCTGATCGCTTCCACATAGGCGCGCAAAAAATTTAGAATCTTGCCTTCGTTTTTCTGCAGCAACTTCGCGCTGCCGCAAATCCCGGTATTAAAATAGGGAATCCCGAGGACGCCGGCATCGGCGAGAATATTGAAATTAAATTTCTTAGCCAACGCTCCGAACGGAGCGTTGAACACCGACCCGTCGACGCTGCCGGAGCGCAGCGCGGCGAGCCGATCGGCCTCGTTGCCAATTTGCAGGATCGTCACATCCTTGGGGTCCACGCCGAGCCGCCTCAGAAGGGCCCGGGCGCCGAAATCCGCCGACGACGCGAAACGGCTGATGGCAAACCGTTTGCCTTTCAACTCGTTCGCGCTCTTTATTTCCGGCCGCGTCACCAACTGGTAGCCCATCCGGTCATCGGTCATGGCGAAGTAAACGATATCGGCGCCGCGCAGATTGGCGGCCACTCCCGGCGGCCCGGTCAACTGCGCCAGGTCGACGTCGCCGGACACCATGGCTTGAATCGCGGTGCTGCCGCCCGACACGTAGACGATCGTAGATGAAAGACCATATTTGGCGTAGAGCCCGCGCTTCTCCGCCATCGAAACCAAAAGCGCGTGAGGGTTCACCGAGCTGTAGACGAGCCGGATCGTTTCCGCCGCGAACGGTCCGCCGAAATGAATAAAAACGCCCATAGCACAGAAAAAGGTTCTTAGAAGGAGTTGCCGCATCATTGCCTCCATTCGCTAAAGTACCAAACCCGCTCCTTGGCTATTATCCAAAGCAAAGCGCCAATGTCAACGAGGAATCGGAAGCAATTGGAGTACCGCAGCGATGGAGTATTGGAGTGTTGGCAAACCCGAGACGCGAGACCCTAAACCTCGTGCGCTACCCGCGCACGAAATCGGCCAGCGCCTCCCGCCAGGTTCGCATCGCCGGCAAGCCGGTCTCTTCCGAGAGCAAACAGCGAAGCGGCGTATAACGGGGACGCGCGGCGATGCGCTTCATGTCCCGCTCATGGATAACCTCGACCAGCCGGTCGACCTGCACGGGTCCGAGCCCAACCAGGCGCCCGCCTTCGAGAGCAAACTCATAATAGGAGCATACGCCTTCGTTGACGACATGGTAGATACCGTGCCGTCCTCTGGCGCGAATTTCCAGCATGCGATCGATCAAATCTTCGACGAAAGTCGTGCTCGACCAGATGTCGTCGATGGCGCGCACGCGCTTGTGCGATCGAAGATCGTTATGCACGGTGCAAAGAAAGCTGTTCTTGCCGCTGCCGTACACCCAGGAGGTGCGAATCACGTAGCTCCGGGCGCATACCTGGCGCACGAACTGTTCGCCGACGAGTTTTGTTTTCCCGTACACATTGACCGGTCTCGGCTCGTCGTGAATCGTGTAAGGTTCACGCCCGACGGGCTCGCCTTCAAACACATATTGCGTGCTGAAATGAATGATTTCCGCGCCGACTTCACTCGCCGCTTCCGCGAGATAGCGCGGCCCGTTACTATTCACCGCGCGCGCCTTGGCGGGGTCTTGCTCGCATTCGTCGACTTGAAGCACGGCACAGTTGACGATCAACTCAGGGTTTGCCTCCGCCACGCGCCGACGAACCGCGTCCTCGTCCGTGATATTGAGATCGCTGTGCTTGAGAGCCACGACCTCATGTTCCCGCGCCAGCCGCTGCGCCAGGTGGCTGCCGACGAGTCCGGCCGCTCCTGTGATAAGAATCCTCATTGCTGCCGACTGTAGAACGAGGGAAAGCCCGCATCAAGCGGGCCTGAACGAATAAAATGACCGGCGCGTGGGATCTACGCCGAAGAGGTGCGACCAGCCGGCTGATCGCAATTACACAACCCCTGCGGGGATGGCGATGAATTTCCACCATCCGCGCGGGAGAAATTAATATTCAGGTTTGCGCTGGCGCAATTCTTCAAGTTCGGCCCGTTGGCGCTCGACCTCTAACTGATTTCGCTGGATCTGTTGATCCTGCTGTGTGGCCTGATTTTCGCGCCCCTGGAGTTGATCGCCGATGAGCGCCCCGGCGCCCAGCCCGAGCAACCCTGGAGTTGATCGCCGATGAGCGCCCCGGCGCCCAGCCCGAGCAACCCTCCGATGGCCGCGCCCGCGCCTGGATGACGTACGGCGGAACCGATGATGCCGCCGGCCGCGGCGCCGCCAAGGGCACCGATGCCCGCGCCCTTCTCGCGAGTCGTGAGAGCGCCTCCCGCGCACCCCGCCACCAGCGTGCCGGCCAGTAGCGCGCTCGCGGCAATTGCAACGAGTCCATTGGCCGCCTTGCCTTTGATAAGCATGTCGGGAACCCTCCCTTTTGCCGGTTAGACGAACGGGCGGGAGGTTTGTTTACCCTCCTTCGCAGAAAGCCACGGGTGTAAACCCGTGGGTGAATGCGAGGTGGGTACCCTCCGTAGCCTTGGCGAAGGAGGGTGCGCTTCGGAGGGTTCCGCCCGACGAAGCATGTGGAGTGCCACGGCCGCCCGGCCTTCGTAGCCGAAGCTACTTCGGCGGAGTAGGCTAAGCCCGTGGGGCTTCACCCCCGGATACCGGGAAAAGGGCCAACGGCTGGCAAATTGTTGCGCGACAAGAAAGTCGCTATGATGCCGGCTTGAGCGCCTCGGCGGATGCCGACTGCGGGCCGTGTTTATCTTGAACGAGATCCAAGTAGACTGTGCCGAACAAGATTTTGCTGCTGAGTTTTACCGGCAAACGCCTCTCATCAGCCGAGATCCAGATTGCGGCTTCGTTCAGCCGGCCCGCGTAGCCCGTCCTGGTAAGATTTTGAATGCGCGGGATAACCTTGTAGGCTTCGACCTTGCCCGATTCCAGTTCCACGGTTTCTTTTTTCTCAACGTGCAACTCCAAGAGATATCGGTATCGCCCGCCGAAGATTTTGAAGTATAAGCGGTCACCGACTTTAAAATCGACGCTGCGGGACAGGTAAGCCGCCGTGATCGGATCGAGCGTGTTTTGCGAGTCGAATTCGTAGATCCGCGGCTTCTTCCCGACCTGCCGTCGGTTCACGGCCCAGCGCCGGCTGGCATCGTTGTAGCGCGCTTCCGTGTCGATGATCCGGGAATTCTCCCGCTGGCTGAATTTGAAGTGCGACGGTGACAGCGCTTTAGCATCGAACGTCGAGCTTACGGTATCGCGCATCTTCCAGATCAGATCCAACATTCTCGACGACTTGGCCTCCACCTGCACCTGCAAAACCTTTTTACCATTAACGACCGCGGGGGTGGTCTGCACCTCCGCGGTCGCGACTGACACCAGGCCGTTCCAATGCGCGCGGTAGACTTGTCTCTCACCGCCTTCGAACGGGAAGAATTTCGGCTGGTAAACCGGCACCGACTCAGGTTTTATCAGCGCAGCATCGCCCGCCTCCGAAGCAGAAACGCACAGCATAGCGAGAATAATCCACGAGGTTGTCAGAAAACTCGCTTTAAACTTCTTCATTTCAACACCCTTAGACGGACACCAGCCGAGAACGTTTAACCTGGATGTGACAAAATATAAAATACAGTCCATTCGGGCGCCTGTAAAGGGATGAAGTTCGTGAAATAAAGCGAAAGCGACAGCCCCGTGCGAGACTTTGGGAATTTCAGATGTGAGAGCCGATTTTGAGATCCTCAAGAGGAAAGAGAAAAACTCTTGCGTACGGCGCGGGATGGTGCGAAAGTAATTGCTACCACGCTTGAGCCCTTTCTCACCGGGCTCGGGGCAAGGTTTTATGAATCTACCGCGACTGCTGATCGTCGACGACGAAATGAGCGTCCGAGAGTCCCTCAAATTCGTCTTCAGCAAGGGTTTCTCAGTGTTCGAAGCCAACTCTCTAGAGACCGCCATCGACAAAGTGAAGGAGGCGCGGCCTGCGGTCGTGCTGCTGGACATACTCATGCCCAGGACCGACGGCATCGAAGTGTTGCGCCAGATTAAAGCGATCCATCCAGGCTGCGAAGTGATCATGCTCACGGCGATGAACAATCGCCAGACCGCCGCCAAGGCGACCGAATTCGGCGCCTTCGACCTGGTGGGGAAACCGTTCGACGTCGTCGATCTGCTGGCCAAAGTCAATAGCGCGTTGGCGAAGGCCGCCGTGCAAGAAAAAGCAGCGCCGCCGCAGACCTAGCCTCTGGTGGATTTTTCTTCGCAGCATCGAAAGCTACGTAGTCCCCGGCTCTGCCTCTTCGGGTTGGCCCTTCTCTTTCTCGCCGGTTGCGCGTTTCTCAAGCAGTGGGCCTATGAAGGCTTCAACCGCGACCATTGGCAGCAACCGCAGAAAGTCATTGAAACGCTCGCGCTTCGCCCCGGCGATCACGTCGCGGACTTAGGTTCGGGGAGCGGATACTTTACCTTCCGGCTTGCCGAAGCCGTAGGACCCAAAGGCAAAGTCTATGCGGTGGATATCGACCGGGAAATGAACGACCTGGTGGCGAAAGCGATAAAGGAAAAAAACATCGGCAACGTCGAACTGATTCTCGCCCGCCCCGACGACCCCATGCTACCGCCCATAGGAGTCGATCTCGTTCTTACTGTGAACACGTACCACCACCTCGAAAATCGGGTTTCTTACTTTCAGAGGCTGCGAAAATATCTCCGCCCCGGCGGGCGGATCGCGGTCATCGATTTCGACCGGCGCGCCTGGTTCGCGGGTCTCTGGCGACACTACACTCCGGCGGAGTTCATCAAACGGGAGATGGAACAGGCCGGCTACGGGTTACAGGGTGAATTGACGTTCCTCGACCGGCAATCGTTTTTGATTTTTACGCCCAACCCGCAAGCCGCCCGGCCTGCCCCGAGTAGCCCCACCGACGGCAGCGCTCCGCGGGCTGCTCGGCAGAATTGACTGCTCAGTCTTTCTTGGGCTCCGGGATCTCGCCTTGAGCTGATTCGGCGGTGGCCGGGCGTTCGCCGAGCAACCGAAACGAATTGAACACAGCGGTTAGAACCTCCTGCTCTTTGGCCGGCGTACCTTCCCAAAAAGCGGACATGATGAAACTCACGGCATAGTCTTTCCTGAACGGATAAGAATGAATGCCGGCGACGATGATCGGCTTGCCTGCGGGCATCTTATGGAGGGTCGAAATATAGAATTTGATGGCGATGCCATTGGAAAGATCTCGGCGCTCGCCGACGGTCATGACCAACGCCTTGATATTCTCGGCGATGGTTTTATATACCTGCGCGATAGTCTGTGACATCAGCGCTTCGACCCGCGCCTTGACCTCTTCGGTCGCCGGGTTGTCCGTCTCAGCGTTCTTTGTGCCGCTTTTTTCCACGATCGCCGTAAAGGAGCTGCCGTTGGGCCCCTGCAGCAGGGCACGAATGTCCCGGTTCGCCTCCCCTTCGGGCAGGTTATGGAGCTGCCAACCGGCCGGATAATGAAAAGAGTAGCCGTAGTCTTTGTCGTAGAATTCTTCGATCTTCGGTTGGGCGAGGGCCACGGCGGTGGCAAGGAGCGCCATTGACAATGTAACGAACCGAATAATATCCGCCGTCGCAGTCCGAAAATGGGCCTTCATCGCACCCACCACAATATCACAAATCGTCCGGGCGACGGAACGGACGATGGTTCAGTTTCGCCAAAATTTGTAGGGGCAACCCTATGTGGTTGCCCGTTCGGAGGGCTGGCGCGCAGGCCCCCTACATCGATGCGGCGTTGAAATCGAACTGAACCACTACCGCGGAACGGGCGGATAATATTTTCCCCCCGCACTGTGAGAGACGCGCCGGCCGGAACGGCGCCGATCGCCCTGCGGGCATGCGTTTGGGGAGCCCCACGGGCAGGCCCGTGGGACGGAATCCTGAGCATGAGCCGAAGGGTCGCTTGCCCCGTAACATGAAAATAGGTAATTTACCGACAACCGGAGTTCTCTTGGCGAAACAGTATTTGCTCAAAAACACTAGCCCGACCATTTCCCGACCGGCCAAACTCGATTACCGCAAGGAACTGAACGAGGCGCAGTTCGAGGCGGCCACCACCCTCGAAGGACCGCTTCTGATCATCGCCGGCGCCGGTACGGGTAAAACCCGGACGCTTGTCTACCGCGTCGCCCATCTGATCGATGTCGGCGTCGATCCCCGCTCCATTTTGCTCTTGACCTTTACCCGCCGCGCCGCCGAAGAGATGCTGCGGCGCGCGAGCCTGTTAATCGACGACCGCTGCAGCCATGTGGCGGGGGGGACGTTTCATTCCTTCGCCAACCTGGTGCTGCGCCAGTTTGGCCGCCGCATCGATCTCTTGCCCTCGTTCACCATCATGGACCGCTCCGATAGCCAAGACGCGATCCAGCTCCTGCGCACGGAAATGGGGCTTCATAACAAAGACAAACGGTTTCCGCGCAAGCAGACGGTGGCGGAAATTTTCAGCATGGCCGTCAACAAGCAGACCACGGTTGCCGAGCTGATCGAGCGGGAGTATCCTCATCTGGCCGACTCCCTCGACGACCTCCTGCGCCTCTACGAGGGTTACGTGGGTTACAAGTCGAACAAGACCCTGGTCGACTATGACGATCTGCTGACCCGTCTCAAAGACCTACTGGCGAATCACGAGGACGTGCGCCGCCGCCTCTCAGAAACTTACCGCTACATCATGGTGGACGAGTACCAGGACACCAATCACTTGCAGTCCCGCATCGTTCGCCTGCTGGCGACGAGCCATGACAACGTGGCGGTGGTGGGCGACGACGCGCAAAGCATCTATTCCTTCCGCGGCGCCGACTTTCGCAATATTATGGATTTCCCCACGATCTTTCCGGGCACGCGGATTATCAAGCTCGAAGAAAACTACCGCAGCACGCAGCCGATCTTGAATCTCACCAACGAGATCATCGGGCGCGCCAGCGAGCGCTATGAAAAAACTCTTTACACGCGCAAGCGCGCCGGCGACATGCCCGCGCTGGTGCAAGCGGACAGCGAGCAGATGCAATCGCGCTTTGTCTGCCAGAAAATCTTGGAGTTAAGAGAAGAAGGCGTGCCGCTTTGGGACATCGCGGTGCTGTTCCGTTCGAGCTTTCACTCCTTCGACCTGGAATTGGAGCTGGCGCGCCATAACATTCCCTTCGTCAAGCGCGGCGGTTTTCAGTTCATGGAGACCACTCATATCAAGGATCTGCTCGCCCACTTGAGAATCCTTGCCAACCCGCTGGACGCGATCTCCTGGGGTCGCGTGCTGCATCTTCTGGATGGCGTCGGCGCGCAAATGAGCCAAAAGATCATCCGTTGGCTCCTGGAGGGAAGCCAGCCGGTGGAGCGGCTGCGCACCTTCGAAGCGCGCGGCAAGGTCGCCCACGGCCTGAAAACTCTCGCCCAGGTTTTCGAAGCAGCGTCCCAGGCGGAGCGGCCGGTGGAGCAGACGCAA
The DNA here is from genome assembly GCA_016183145.1 of Deltaproteobacteria bacterium. Classification (GTDB taxonomy): domain Bacteria; phylum Desulfobacterota; class Binatia; order UBA9968; family UBA9968; genus JACPFE01. Next base: position 15,077 of record JACPFE010000643.1, read on the forward strand.
TACCTCATGCAGTACTACCTGCCGATTCTTAAACGCAACCATCCGGAAGATCACCCCAAGCGACTCAGGGACCTTGAACATTTTCAAGGCATCACGGAGCGCTACCGCAGCCTGGAGCGGCTGTTGAGCGATATGGCGCTGGAACCGCCGAGCGACAGCGTGGCGGGCGTGCTGGCGGTGGACCCGGACGAAGGACCGCTGGTGCTTTCAACGATTCACTCGGCCAAGGGACTGGAATGGCATACGGTGTTCGTCATTTGGGCGCTGGAGGGGCGCTTCCCGTCTTTTTACAACATCAACAGCCGGGAAGAGCTGGAAGAAGAGCGACGGCTGCTCTACGTCGCCGCGACCCGCGCCAAAGAAAATCTTTTTATCACCTTTCCGATCCGAATCTTCGACCGCGCTCTGCGCATGGTGTTATCGCGCCCGTCGCAATTCATCGAAGACATCTCGGAAGATATCTTGGAACCCATGTCCATCGTCGACGAGGAACGAAACTGGGGTTGGGAGAGTTAAATCATGGTGCGATGTCTGCTCTATATCGTCGTGTTCATCAGCGGCGCCGTCCTGATGGCGCTGGAAATCGTCGGCAGCCGCGTGCTGGCGCCCTACTTCGGCAGCTCGATTTTCGTGTGGGGCAGTTTGATCTCGGTGGTCATGACCGCGCTGAGCGTGGGCTACTACTGGGGCGGCTGGCTGTCGGCGCGCGACCCCTCCTACGGCCGGCTGCTCATGCTCCTGCTCATTCCCGGAGTGATGATTTTCTTTCTCCCGTTCATGTATCCGTCGCTCAACGAATGGATCGCCGGCATCGATTTCGGCAATCGTTTGAATCCGCTGATCGCGTGCAGCATCTATTTTCTGCCGCCGGGAATTTTTCTCGGAACCATTTCTCCCTACGTCATCCGCCTAGCGGCGACGACGATCAACGCGGTGGGCAGCACCGCCGGCACCCTGTACGCCATTTCTACTTGCGGCAGCATCTTAGGCACGCTGCTCACCGCCTTCTATCTGATACCGGTCATGGGCGTGAGCAATATCATCCATGCCCTCGGCATCACGCTGGCGTGCCTCGCGCTTCTCCTCCTGCCGCTGGTGCGCCTGCGCGCCGTCGCCGTGAGACGCGCCGTGACCGCCCTCTCGATCGCCGGTTCCATGGCCCTGTCCTGGCCGTCCGTCGCCTGGGCCAGGATCAAGTCGATTTTAGAGAAAGATACCTTCTACCACCGCATTCGCGTCGAAGAAGACGAGGAAGCGCGTTACATGTACTTCGACCGCACCCTGCAGAGCGCCATGAACCTCAAGGATCCGACGGGGCTCAGGCTGATTTACTCGCGTTACACCTCCCTCGGCTTCGCCCTCCGGCCCGACGCCAAGAAAATGCTGCTCATCGGTTTGGGCGGCGGCTCGATCCCGAAGAAGTTGCAAAAGGAATTTCCCAATTTGGAAATGGACGTGGTCGAGATCGACCCGGAAGTCATCCAGATCGCGAAAAACCACTTCAACGTGCGCGAAAGCAAGAACCTTCGACTCCACGCCCAGGACGGCCGGCTGTTCTTAAACCGGAGCACGAACCGATACGACATCATCATGATCGACGCCTACTATTCCGACGCCATGCCCTTTCACCTCGCCACCAAGGAGTTCTTCGAGCTGGCGCAGCGCAAGCTCACGCCGAACGGCATCATCGTCGCCAACCTCATCAGCGCCGTGACCGGACCGTCCGGCAGAATCGCCCGCGCCTTCATCAAGACCCAGCGCCCGATTTTTCCGCAGATTTACGTCTTCGCCGCGCGCCGGCCCGACAACGTCAGCATCCAGTCCGTTCAAAACGTCATCATCATCGCCACCCGCGACAAGCAACGCTTGGATATCAGAGAAATCGTCAAGCGGGCGGCGGCGCTCGACAGAGGGCTGTTTCCGAACCCGATCCAAGATATTGGCGTGGCCTACTATGACGGGCCTTTGCCCGATCAAGACGTCCCTGTGTTGACCGATGACTACGCTCCTACGGATAACTTGCTTCATCCTTAGCGTTGTCGCCGTCCCTTCCTGCGCTCTGCTTCACGACCCGCGGTTCGAGCGGGTCGTCCGCGTGCAAGCGCTGGCCGATCCCAGTTTCCGAGGACGCAACCCGCGCTGGAATGAGGAACTCCGCGCGCGCATAGAAGCGGCTTCCGTTTATTTCGAGCGCGAGTTCGAAATTCGGTTTGTCACGGTCAACGCCGCCGCATGGCCGGAGCGGGAACGCATTGCTTCGACCGCGGGCCTCATGGTGAAACTCAAGCAGGAATTTCCGGCCCAAAAGAATGACGGCGCCTTCGATCTCATCGTCGCCTTCACCGCCGAACCCTTGAGCCGCTACCTGCCCACCGGTCGCCCCCGCGCCGACCGCATCGGCGACTGCCGAGTCGGCCTGGGGAATTACGTGATCGCCACCGTCAGCGGGATTTTTCGCAACGTACCCGAACACCCGGACCTCAATTACGACACCGTGGCCTTGATCCATGAGCTCGCCCATCTTTTCGGCGCCGAACATGTTCAAGACACCGCTTCGATCATGCATGAATCCTTCGATTACCGTTCGGCGTTCGACATGAAAAACCGCAGCGTCATTTTGAAGAATAGGAATTGCCCGTTTGCCAAATAGGATTATATTGACTTTGTTTTTGCACGATTTGAACGGCTTGAACTTTTTGAACGGCTTGAACGTTCGGCGCGCCTTGTTCCAATGGTTCAAAACGTTCCAGCGGTTCAAACCGTTTGGTAATGTCCAATGCTGAAAAACCTGCGCATCGTCCTCGTCCGCCCGCGCGGCTCGGGCAACATCGGCTCCATCGCCCGCGCCTTGAAGAACTTTGGCGCGACCGAATTGGCGATTGTCGGCACGGCACGCACGCGGAGCTTCTGGGCAAGAGCGATGGCCGTCCATGGCCAAGATGTGCTCAGTGAAGCGCGGTGCTACGGCACGATCCGCGAAGCGATCGCCGACTGTACGCTCGTGGTCGGAACGACCTGCCGCGGCGGCCTCTACCGCAAGCACAGCCAGACGCCGCACGAAGTCGCGCCGACTATCGCCGCCGCGGCGCGGGCCGGCAAGGTTGCTTTGATCTTCGGACCGGAGGACCACGGCTTAAGCAATCAAGATCTCGAACCCTGCCAGTTGCTGATCACGATTCCGGCGCACGCCGACTATCAGTCGCTGAACGTGGCCCAGGCCGCGGTCATCTGCCTCTATGAAATCTTTCTTGCCTCGCTCGGCGCCGCCGCAGTGGAAAGGATCGAGCGGGCGCGCGCCGAAGACATTGAGCGCATGTACGACCGGATGCGCTCCACGCTGCTGAAGATCGGCTTTCTCGACTCGGAGAATCCCGAGCACATGCTCCTGGCCTTTCGCCGCATTCTCGGCCGCGCCGGATTGGAGGACGCCGACGTGCGAATCTTTACCGGCCTGTTCCGCCAGATCGAGTGGTATACCGAGAAGGGATGGAAAGTGGTAGAAGAAAAGGAAAAACGAGGCGTCAAGATTCGCTAGGAGTTATCCCGATGAACGTCAACCATTTTGATCTCAAGAAATCCGCCCTGTTATTCTTCGATATCCTCAACGGCTACGTGCCGGAACCGGAACCGGGGAAACCACGTAATTTGAAACGCTGGATTCAAAACGCGATCCGGCTCGGCAAGGCAGGACGCGCCGCAGGGCTGCCGGTCTTCTTCGCCAAGGGCAACCACCGGCCCGACAACGCGACCACGGCGCTGATTCTCACCGACACCAACAACTCGCTCACGCCCTGGCCCAACGGCGAGGTAACCAAGCCGAAGATGCACGTCATCGCGGGAGACAAAAGCTCCGACGTGCTCGCCGAACTGGAACCCAAGGCCGAGGATTATTACATCGTGAAATACCGCTGGAGCGCCTTCTTCCAAACCTACCTCGATCTCGCGCTACGCGCGCGCGGCATCGACACGATCATCGTTTCCGGCGGTTCCACCGACGTCGGCGTGGCGTCCACTTTGTATTCGGGAAGGGATTTGGACTATAACATGATCGTCGTCAGCGACGCCTGCGGCACCTCCCATGACCAGCGCGCCCACGATACGCTGATGGAGTTGATTTTCCCGCGCATGGCGCGGGTGAGAACCACGGAGCCGGTGATCGAGATGATTCAGAAGGCGAAAGGTTAGCGGCGCAAGGATTTATATCCGTTGGTCATTTCGAGGCGCACGCGAGAAATCTTTCCGGAAAAGATCTCTCACGGAGCCTGCCCTGAGTGTTTTAGTCGAAGGGTTCGAGATGACAGTCTTTGTGCTAATAATATTCTCGTAAATGAGTTATCGGCTTCAACAATAAAGAGACCAACATGGCAACCAACGGAACACCGCTAGTCGGAGTCAGCAAAAACATC
>JACPFE010000601.1 GCA_016183145.1 Deltaproteobacteria bacterium
CTTTTTGAACGACGTCCATCAGGGAAAGATCACGCTGCCGAATCTGGTTCGCTGCCTCTCGGAAAATCCGGCCAAGATCCTGGGAATCTTCCCGCGCAAGGGCGCTCTTCTGCCGGGATCGGACGCCGACCTGGTCGTCGTCGATTTCGAAAAGGAAAGAATTTTGAGCAACGATGAACTCTACACGAAGGTTAAATGGAGTCCCTACGCCGGTTGGCGAGTGCAAGGGACGCCGGTTCTCACGACCGTGAGGGGAAAGATCGTCGCTGAAAATGGCAGGGTTGTGGGCGAGCGAGGCCATGGGAAATATATCACCGGCGTCGCGCAATAAAGTTTAAACCGGGGAAAAGAGAAATGGCAGTTAGAATGAAGTTCGGGGTGTTGCTGCCCCATTTCGGCAAGGAGGCTTCGCCCAGCCGGTTGATCGATGGTTCGAGGATGTGCGAAGAACTCGGTTTTGAATCGGTTTGGGTGAGGGATCATCTGCTCTGGCATCCTCATGGAATGGAAAAGGCGGGCCTCAAGTTCGTCGAACCCCTTATCACCCTCGCGGCGATCGCCGCGGTGACGAAAAAGACGATTCTCGGAACAGCGGTTCTCATCCCCGTGCGCTGGCCTCTCAAGCTCAGCCAGGATTTGGCAAGCCTCTCCTATATGGCCGGTGGACGGGTCATCGCCGGTATCGGCCTGGGGAGCACGCCCGCCGAGCTCACGGCGGCAGGCTTGAAAGGAGAAGAACGGGTCGAAATCTTGCGCGAAACCGTTGAGATATGCCGGCATATCTGGAAAGAGAATAACGCTTCCTACAAAGGAAAAATTTTTTCCTTCGACGACGTCACGATCGAGCCCAAGCCGGTCGATCCGATTCCGTTCTTTTACGGCGGGAGCACGCGGGCTTCCATTCGCCGTGTGGCGGAGTATTGCGACGGCTGGATCGCCGGGCGCGTGCCGATGGCGACTTTCGACGATCGGTTAAAATATCTGCGCAGCCTGACCGAGCGAAATATCGCGTTGGCGAATATTCCCATCGTCTGCATCGAAAAGGATCGGGCAAAAGCCTTGGCCAGGGTCAACGTCGAGGAGCTTGCCGGCAGCTCGGAAGGGAGCAAGCACTGGGTCAAGCCGCCTTCCGGGCGCTTTTCCACTATCGAGGATCTCGAAGGGCTTTTGATCGCCGGCAACCCGGACGATTGCGCCAAAGAGATCGAAAAGTTTCGGCAGAGAGGGATCGAGCACCTCGTGTTGGACCTGCGTCTGCAATATGATCGCTATGAAGAAATCTTGCGGTTGATCAGCGAGGAGCTGCTGCCCCGCTACCGGTAAAAAGCGGCGCTGCCCTTAATGGCGATGAAAAAACCATCCCCTCAAGAGATTCAAATTGTAGTCGATTCTCTCCCGGCGCAGGAAGTCGTCGTGCTGGCGTTGGCCTTGGGAAATATCGACAGCCCCGCCGGCCATGAACGCGAAGCAGGGGAATATATTTTCCGCTGGTTGGACGAGCGCAGCTTCGCGCCGCGCAAGGTCGGGCTTTCATCCGAACGGTTCAATGTCGTAGGAAGGTTGAGGGGGTCGGGCGACGGGCCGACGTTGATCTTCAATAGCCACATGGACACCTCGGTGGCGGCCGACGAACTTTGGAGCACGACTCACGCCGCCGATCCGATCTACCACAAGGCTTGGCAAGAAGGAGAGTTGCTATTCGGCAACGGGGTGTGCAACGACAAAGGCGCCATGGCCGCCTGGATGGTCGCTTGCGACACCATCCGCAGAAGCGGTTTGAAATTGGCCGGCGACCTCCTTCTTACCGCGGTGGTGGGAGAAATCGGTCTCGAGCCGGTGGACGAATATCCGGCGCCGGCCTACATGGCCAAAGAGTTCGGCACTCGCTATGTGCTGAACCGCGGCTTCGTCGGCGATTTTGCGCTGGTCGCCGAAGGGACGGATTTTCACGTCGGCTGGACCGAGGCGGGAAAAGCGTTTTTCAAGATCAGAGTCTTTGGCGAGGAGCCGCCGGTTTATACGCCCTATGTCACGCGCGCTTCAGCCGTCAGTCCCAACGCCATCGTCCGTGTCGTCCCGGTCATCCAACGGATCGAAGCATGGGCCAAAGAATACGAAGCCAAGAATCGCTATGAATCTCCCGGCGGCATTGTCGAACCGCGGGTCAGTATCGGCGCCATTCGGGGCGGCCTTCCATACAAGATCACCAAGACCTCCCAGGTTTGCGCCTTGTATCTCGACGTGCGCATCACACCGGCGCAGAATCCGGAAGAAGTGCGGCGGGAACTCGGCAAGGTTCTCGCCGGCGTCGGAGTGCCATTCGATCTCGAACTCTATACTTACCGCCGGGCGTATGACGGCGTACAAGGTTATGGGAGTAAGGGAGGAAATGAAAAATTATTGAGCGCGATCGGCTCAGCCCACCAGGCCATGTTCGGCCAAGAGCCCGAGCGCTGTCTGCCTCAGCACACAAGCATGTGGAGGGATATCAACGTCTTTCACGAAGCGGGGATTCCCGGCGTCATGTACGGGCCGGGTATAAGCCTCTTCGGCGGCCTTTCTGCGATCAAAGCCGAAGAGTTGGTCCGCGCCGCAAAGCTCTACACGTGGATCGCACTGGAGAGCTGCGGTCTGGCAGGCTAAAATTTCAGGGACTTCAGGCTTCGTTGTGGATAACGTGACACGGTCCCAAAGTCTTGGCTCACCACGAAGGACACGAAGGGTTCGGACATTGATATTTTAGACTTCTTAACTTCGTGACCTTCGTGGTGAATACTCCTCCACAGGAAACCCGTGACAACCAAAACGTCAAACCCGTTCCGGAGTCTACTCTGATTCAACGCCTCGCATGACTCCGCGGCGTCACTCAATCCGCTTGAGCTTCGCCTTGTACCTCTCCTGACGCCTCACGTAGCCTGCGGCGCCGGCGCGCATCTTTGCGACATCTTCGTCCGACAGATCACGGACGACTTTCGCGGGCGCTCCCACGATCAGCTTGCGCTCTCCATAAACTTTTCGTTCGGGTATCAGCGCGCCGGCCGCGACCAAGCACTCTTTGCCGATCACCACGCCGTTCATCACCAGCGCCTGGATACCGATGAGGGCCCCGTCGCCGACGGTGCAGCCGTGCAGCATCGCCTGGTGGCCGACGGTGACGTTGGCGCCGATGGTCAGCGGAAACCCCGGATCGGTGTGGAGCACAGCGTTGTCCTGCACGTTGCTGCCCTCCCCTATTCTAATCGGCTCGTTATCGCCGCGAATGACCGCGCCAGGCCATACGCTGACGCGCTCGCCCAGCGTCACTTTGCCAATCACCGTCGCGTTATCGGCAACATAAGCGGAAGATGGAATGATCGGCGCATCATCGCCGAGTTGATAAATCGCCATTTTCGTTCCCCTCCTCGCGAAAGCTGAATTTCAACTAACCACAAAGATCTCAAAATTCGCAATGAATAAGTAGGGTCTTTTTCGGGGATGGTGAAATCCCCTCGCCTCGAGACGAAGCGATGTTAACTGATATGTGCGCTGCGCGACCGTGAAAGTTTCTTCCCCCCTCGAGAGACTGTGTCGCAATACGTGCAATCCCGAGAATGTCATGCTGAGCAACGCGAAGCATCTCGCATTGTCAGGATGTTGCGAAGGCGAGATTCTTCGGCTTCGCCTCAGAATGACATTAAGACATAGTCTGTGATGGGGGAAGATGGGGGTGAAAAAATCTGCTTGATGGCGCGCCGCGAGTCACCCCCACTCTAACTCTCCCCCGTCGAGGGGGAGAGGATAGGACAGTCGGCTTCGAGCCGACTGCAATTGAACCCACCGACTTGTTACCGGAAATAATTCGTCTTTGCGTACTATGGGTTCTTTGTGGCTCGAAATCTTTGAACAAACTTGTCACGCGATGTTTGCGAGGTCGGCTCTCTTTCCAAGGACCAGCGAAACGCCGGCTTTGCGAATGAAGATCTGATTGCAGTCTCTCTTCTTGCTCAGCTCCTCGATGAGGCGGAACAACGGTTGCCTGCCGTCGAGCGCTGGCTTTGGTGCTGCGCCGTTAGCTAGCGCGTTTACCGCGTCCGTCCCCGCGTAGACGCGGAGCAGAAGCTCCTCATCGGAAACGGCCGTCCCGCCGAATTTGTCGCGCACTTCCTTCAGGGAAAGATCGCGCGGGCGCCAATTTTTCCAGTCCTTCGCGCGACCGCGAGCTAATATTTTGTCCTTCACGTTGGGCTCCATCAGGCCCGGCGCTTCCCTGCCCCAGATTCCCAGAGCGTATTGGATGACTTGATCGGTGACTTCCTTGTAGCGCTCGCCGACGATCACGTTGATCGCCGCCTGGCTGACGACGAATTGCGAGAGCGGCGTCACCATGATCGGGTAGCCGAAGTCGGCGCGCACGCGCGCCGCTTCTTCGAGAGTCGCCGGCAACCGATCTTCCTTGCCGACCAGCTTCAACTGATGGCGCAGATTCGAGATGACGCCGCCCGGCACCTGGTGCCAATACTGCGACTCGTCGTAGGCGAACGGCTTGCCGATCGGGAGCCCGCCCCTTTTCGCCAATGCGGTGAAATGCTCTTCGACGGGTTTCACTTCCTCGTCATTCACCACCGGCGTGTAGCCGAGAGCGCGGAGATTTCTCGCGACGTTAAGAATCGAAGGCTGCGAGGAGCCGTTGGCGAGCGGCGGGATCGCCGTGTGCAAGGCGTTGATGCCGAGCCTCACCGCTTCGAGATAACAGAGCGGCGCCAAGCCATTATTGCAATGCGCGTGATACTCGATGGGAACGTCGCCGGCGTCTTGCAAGATTGCGGGGATCAGCGTTCGCGCCCGCTCGGGCGTGAGCAGCCCGCCCACGTCTTTGAAGCAGATTCGATAGGGCCGGATTGCTGCCGCCTCCCGTGCCTTTTTTGCATAGTAGTCGTCGGTGTGGCGCGGCGAGACGGAATAGATGAGATTGACGACGGTCTCCATCCCCACGTCGCGAAGCTCTCTCACTTCATCCCGCATCTCCTCGAAATCGTTCCAGCAGTTCGACGTGCGCGTCAGCGTGACGCCGTAGGAAACCACGCGCTCGATAAATAGCCTCATCGCCGCGTGCGGCAGTTTTTCCATCGCGCCGGAGCCGTGCATGCCGCCGTGATTGCGCAGCCGCGTACGGCGAAAGCGCTTGCTCCCTTCGCGCAGCCACAGCCAAGGATTTTCCTTGTGCTCGCGCACGTACTTCTTGATCATGATCGAAACAAAGAACTCCATCGACTCAAAGCCGATCCGGTCCATCTGCGCCGCGATCGGCAGCATCGCGCCGGTCTTCATCCCCAGCGCCCAGAGGCTCTGTTGCCCGTCGCGCAGCGTGGTATCGACAAAATGAATCTCGCTCATGAGACGCTTAGCCGCTTGAATTTCGCCCTCTGTCACCACGAAGATCACAGCGCGGCTACGCCGCAACCAAACTCGGATTAGTCTCCCGCAAAGACGCAAAGTCGCAAAGGAAGAGCATTGTCATTTCGAACGAAGAGAGAAATCTTTCCCAGATCCCTCGTATTCGCCCGGGATGACAGGCCTTGGGCCCGTCCCTTAGCGTCCCTTCGACCTTGCTCAGGGCATGCTTGGCGCCTTGGCGGGAGATCTCCCGGTTTTCGGTTGTAGCTCTGCCGCCACTGCAACCCTCGCCAGTCATTTCTTCGCTGGCCCCGTCTTGCTTTGCGCCAGCAGCTCCCTGAGGATCGAATAGTCCGCCAATTTGCTCCGATCCACCGACGCCGACCGTTTGTCGACGTAGGCCATTATCTTGATCAGATTTTCTACTGCGGCGTCCGGCGGGACGAGATCGATGGTGGCGCGCTGGCGCATCTGCTCGTACGCATGCTCCAGGGTGTCCCTTTCGTCGCCGGGAATAATGCGCCGCAGAACCTCAATGGACCCTTCTTTGTTGGTCGTCATGTAAGCGGTGGCGTCCAAATAGGCTTTTACGAAACGCGCCCATTTGCCGCGGTTCGCCTTGAGCGATGCCGCGGTCACGACGATCGGGCCGTTCATGAAAGGGGTCTTCTTGCCGGCCACGAGATAAAAACCCATCTGCTTCATCTTCGGCTCGAAAGCATAATCCACCGGCGCCGCATCGATGCCGCCGCGAATGAGCGCCGCCAATCTTTCCTGGGAGCCGCCCAGTTGCAGCAAAGTCACGTCCTTCGTCGTGTTGAGCCCGGCATCTTCCAACATAACGCGGAGAACGAGCGATGATTTCCCGCCGAGCCGGTTGATACCGACTTTCTTTCCTTTCAACTGCGACAGGTCGTCGATTTTTTCCTTCGTGATCATGGTGTAGGAAACGAGATTGTCCCAACTGCCGAGCGAGACCACCGGGACGCCATGTATATTGGATTGCACCAGGCCGGTGGGAGCCCCCGAGGTGGCATCGATGTCGCCGGAGATCAACGCTTGATAGGTGGTCGGCTCGCTGTTGATCCTGATGATTTCGCCCTTCAAGCCGTTCTTTTCGAAGAACCCCTTTTCATGGGCGACAAAGACCGGAAAGGAAACGGTGGGAAACAGGGGCACGCCGATGCGGACTTTGTCTTGAGCGAAACCGTTCTCCGCGGCAAGACATCCGAGAACGAAAACAATTGACCCAAGCACTGTAGCTCGTCTCATATTCCCTCCGATAATCTACTCCTCCGTCAAGTCCGCAGGGATTATCCATTATGTGACGAATGGGTTGCAGCCTCCACTGCAAGTGGCTAAGCATCTTAGTCGGCAATTTACTGAAACATCATTCCCGGCGAGCAGCGAAGAATCGCGACATGCGTTTCCATTTTGAGTGGCTGACTGTCGGCGATCAATCCTCACTCGAACCGATTCCTGGACGTCGTAGGAGAAATCAGTGCTACGATGCGATACCGGGATGAATCGCTCTTATCGATACTGGGTTACCGTATCAATCAACGCCGGTTTGCCCTGTTCGCGAATCGCCCGAATCGCCCGCTGCAGCGCCGGTCCGACTGCGCCAGGATCTTCAATGGGGCCTTCGGCATACCAGTCGAATGATTGGGCCAGCTTGGCAAAATTAGGCGGCGGATGATCGATCTCCATTCCGATCGCTGCACGCTCCACAGGGTTTCCTCTGTGCTTGGCCAATCGGATCTGATGCTCCCAATCGTTGTAATAACCCCGGTTATTGTACATGACCACAAGCATGGGGATCCCCTCGTGAGTGGCAGTCCACAAGCCACC
>JACPFE010000602.1 GCA_016183145.1 Deltaproteobacteria bacterium
AGAAAGTGAAGCTCAAAGTCGTTTTCATCCGCGCCTATGCCTTGCCGTCGACTATTACCGCAGAGGAGTCTGGGAGCCACCAGACCGATTTGATCGATCATCTAGAGCGGGAGGCGCGGGATTATCTCGAAAAGAAGATACGAGAGGTAAAAGAGTGGGGTTTGGTCGATGTCGAACCGGTCGTTAAATTTGGCTATGGGGCGGAAGAAATCATTGCGCTCGGCCGAGACACCCAGGATAATTTCATAGCGATGTGTACGCATGGCAGCTCGGGGATTGGCCGATGGCTTTTGGGCAGCGTGACCCAAAGAGTGGTGCAGCACTCAGGCGACCCGGTCCTGATCATCCGCGCCGCGTGAGGTTTGTGCTGCGGAAGATCGAGTAGGTGTCCATATGCTCAAGCGGCGCTGCCCCAGAGGTGGATGTCGCGGCGCTGGATGCGGCGAGAGATCTGCGCGGTCAAACCGACATCGGCTCAGCCCGGATTCCGCAGTTCAAAATGATTTGGCGAGCGGGGCGCAATCCTTCCGTCGTGAAGACAATGGTTTGCTGCCTCTAAGCGGACTTCGATCTACAGTGCGCTGCGAGGTGTTTGCACCACTAAAGTGCCGAAATGCCAAGAACCAAAAAAGACTTTGTTACAGCACGCCTGGGTGTCTTCACTCCTCCAGGATTTCGCCCCGCTCTTGCAGTACCGCTTTGCTACTGCGAAATCCGGGCTCAGTGAATCTTTGGAGCTTCGGGGTTGGTCTCCACAAAGTGCTCGGCATCGAGATTCCTGGCGCGGATGTTGGCAAATTCATGACGTGGAACGGTTGCGTGAGATATCTGCTGTCCAATGCCGGCCAGACTTGAGGTGCTTTCCGATGACCAACGAACCGGTCCCCTTGACAAATTTTGTTTCCGAAACCGCTTCCGAACATGTGTGCAGGTTAGTTCCGGTGACGTCCCCTGAAACCCAAATAGGAGAGCTGCGGGAGTCACTCGAGCAAGTGCATTTTGAAAGCGCCACGCATATCGGCGTATGCGACCGTGACAAGTTCGTCGGCGTCCTGAGAGTCGAAGACTTATTTGGCGCGCCGCCGGAGGCAAAAGTGAGCGAAATCATGGACGCCGATCCGCCCGCGGTGGGGCCGGGCGTCGATCAAGAAAAAGCCGCGTGGAAAGCGGTACAGCATGGCGAAAGCGCATTGGCGGTTATCGACAACGGCGGGCGCTTCGTCGGTTTCATTCCGCCGGATCGTCTGCTCGCTGTCTTACTGCATGAGCATGAGGAAGATATGGCAAGGGTCGGCGGATTTCTCAGGGACTCGTCGATGGCGCGCACAGCGAGTGAGGAGCCGGTCGCTAAGCGGTTTTGGCATCGCGTGCCGTGGCTGTTGCTGGGTTTGCTGGGAGCTGTGCTCGCGGCGGATATCGTCGGTGTGTTTGAAAAACAACTGCAAGCAAACGTTATGCTGGCGTTCTTTATTCCAGGCATCGTCTACCTCGCCGACGCGGTCGGCACGCAGACTGAAGCGTTGGTCATCCGTGGACTATCCGTCGGGGTTGCCATCGGGCGTGTCGTGCGCCGTGAAATTCTTACCGGTCTGTTCGTTGGATTTGCCCTCGCGGCCGTGTTCTTTCCCATTGGCCTGTGGCGCTGGGACGATGCTGGATTGGCGATGGCCGTGGCGCTGTCGATCTTCGCCGCGTGCGCCACCGCGAGCTTCGTCGCGTTGTCACTGCCGTGGGCGCTGAACCGTCTTGGCATCGATCCGGCGTTTGGCAGCGGACCACTGGCAACGGTAATTCAAGACTTGCTGTCAGTGATCATCTATCTGAGGATTGCGACGGCGTTGCTGCCGTAGTGGGTTCAAGCCGTTCAAAACGTTCAAACCCTTGGCGTCACTTAATCGACCCACTCCGCAATTGCGAAAGTTGCCTGTCCCCTTTCCGGCGCCCGGCTCGCCCCCGCTTTCGCGGGGGTTGGCCGGAATGACGTGTAAATAAGGCACCAGATTTCGGAGCCACTACAGCGGCGCAGTTTCTCCGCTCATCAACGGCGGTAACGCATTGCATTTCTTACGCGCCGCCCGGCCAGGGCAGTGGCGGCTTCTCTCGGAAGTGTTTTGGTCTTAGCCGACTCTTCCAAAACGATGCTCGTGTTGGCGCGGATTTTCTCTTCGATAGTTGCGAAAGCCTGAGCTTCCGTGCCGCCGTGGTATTCCACCGAGGCGCAGATAACGCCGCCGGCGTTGGCGATGAAGTCGGGAATGACGAGCGTCCCTTTCTCGTGCAGGATGCGCTCGGCTTCCGGTGTGAAGGGGATATTCGCTCCCTGCGGCACGAGCCTCGTTTTCAATCGATTGACGTTGTCCTTGCGGATTACATCCGGGCGGGCGGCGGGAATCCAGATCTCACACTCGACGTCGATCACTGCATCCGGTCCCAGTTTTTCGCCGTCCGGATAGTCGATGACGCTCTTGCCAGAATCTTTCAGGGCGATTAGTCGTGCGACGTCGATGCCTTTGGGATTGTAAATCGTTCCGTGCGAATCGCAGGCGGCGACCAGAACGGTGCCTTTTTCGCCGAGGAAGCGGGCGGCATGTTTGCCGACCGAACCGAAGCCCTGGATCACCACGCGCGCGCCTTTGAGAGTGAAGTCACAGTATTTCAGCGCCGCCTCGACGCTCGCCTTTAATCCGAAGCCGGTGGCGCCGATTTCATCGAGCGGGATGCCGCCGATTTCCGGCGGGAGCCCGACCGCACGGCCGATCTCGTCCTTGATCCAGGCCATGCAGCGCTCATCTGTGCCCATGTCCGGACCCGGAATATATTCGACGAGATCGCGGATGGCGCGGGCGAAGGCTCGGATCAACTGCTCCTTCTTGGCCGGCTCTATCTTGGGGTCGCCGAAAATCACCGACTTGCCGCCGCCGTGGGGCAAGCCGGCGGCGGAGTTTTTCATCGTCATGGCGCGCGCCAGGCGGAAAGCTTCCTCG
>JACPFE010000603.1 GCA_016183145.1 Deltaproteobacteria bacterium
AGGCGATGTTATCGTCATCATCCACGACCAGTATTTTGAATGTCTTCATGGTGTTTGCTCCTCCATGAATTAACCCAACGCTCTAAATTCTTGGCGCTTCTGGCTTTGTTGTGAATCCTTGTTTTCTCTTCAAATTCCGCCGTCCCCCTGTTTCCTCCCCCTTTGCGGGGGAGGATAAAGGTGGAGGGTATCCCGCGACGTTCCTTCCCCCCATCCTGATCTTCCCCGCAAGGGGGGAAGGGAGCCAGAGGCCAACCAAGGCTCGTGGACCATGATAAGTTCTAACGGCAGAGGGGGAGCAGACATGAGACGGATCCTTTTACCCACAGAAATCCCGTGCAAATCGGTTATTTCATGTTCTTATTGCTCCCGACACAGGCCGTGCTGCCGCGGTCGCGAAATGTTTGCCCGGCGACCGGCACGAATTCCCAGTCGTAACTCGTCGAGTTGAGCGTGAGCTTAAGCACGCCGTGTGCGATGGTATTGCGCACCTCGCTGTTGGGTTTTACGGTGCCGATTTTGTACAGCGGCGCCCCGCCGGTGCCGGCAAGGAATTGTCGAACACCTTTGGAATCGGCCTTGCCATCCGGATCCTGGGGCGCGAAGCGTTCATAGACGTGGTCATGACCTGAAATCAGCACACTGATGCCGTGCTGATAGAGAATCTTGTAGAGCGCATTCACGTGCGGGTGATTGCCGTGGTTCTTGCCGGAACTGAACCTCGGGTGGTGCCAATAGGCCAGCAGGCAGTTCGCTGGGTTTGCTTTCAGGTCGGCTCGCAGCCATTCCTCCTGCGCCGCGCCCCATGAATCAGCGATGACGTTGCTGTTAAGCGAGACGACATGCCACGCACCAAGATTGTAGCTGTAATAGGCGCGACCTGTCGGTCCTGCATTGGAACCGAAGTAATTGAAATACGGGCCTGCTTGCGAAGAGTCGTAATCATGATTTCCCGGCGCCGGTAAAGTGCGAGTTCGATGACGACCCCAGCTCAGGCCGTAACACTCGATGAACTCTCGCGCCGTGCCGTTTGGATAAGCATGATCCCCGGCGGTAAAAACCGTTCCGGCGATGCTGTCTAGGAGTTTGGCAGTCGCTTCACTCTCTCGCCGGTTGCAACTTGCGATATCGGCGGCACCAACCAAAAACGCAGGGCCGGATTGGGCGGCCGACCCCATCGGAGAAACGGCACTACCGATCAAGGCGACTGAGAGCAACAAGCCCAACCGTGCCAATGAATTCAACCCACCGCCACCTTATCACCGGCAACCCATACCGCGCGATGACGAAAGAAATCCGGGAAGAAATAAAAATTCCGCTCTCGCGTTGCGGTTTTGCTAACGCAACATATCGTAACCCTCTTGTTTATTCCAATCACGCCGCTTATTTCCCCTTTTTGCAGCCCCCAAATCTCTATAGTCAAAGGTCCGTGGCTGTCAAGCAGCGATTCCCATATGTCGCGACAGCGCAGGGCCGCCATCTTGCCACAGCCCCAGTTCAGCGCGACCGATGCCGGCGACAGGCACCGAAAGGGGTTTCACCCGCGCCGTATCTTTGCTAGATATGAAATTGACGATAGCTGGACCCGCAGGTGACAATTTTTCCAACCCGGAGGCACACGGACATGAAGCTGAACGCTACACGAATCTGGCTTTGCGGATGCTTCGGTTTTCTCGTTTTGAGTACCAGCGCCTTGGGCCAAACGAGACTCACGGTGGGTTACGGCGCCGTCAGCGCCGACCAACTGGTTCTCTGGGTTGCCAAGGACATTGGCGTCTTTGCCAAAAATCAGATCGACGCACAGCTCGTGTTCTTCGTCGGCGGGGCGCTGTCGGTGACGGCGATGGTCTCCGGCGACACCCCAATGATTCAGGCTTCCGGGCCGGGGGTCGTCAGCGCCAGCCTGGCGGGCGCGGAGGCGGTCTATGTTGCCGGCGGCATCGTCAGTTTGGATTACCAACTCATGACCCAGCCGCAGATCAAAACACCAGCCCAACTCAAGGGCGGGCAGATCGCCATCGCGCGCTTCGGCGGCGCCGCCGATTTCGTCGCGCGCTTCATGCTGGCCAAGCTCGGGCTCGACCCATTAAAGGACGTCACCATCGTCCAGGTCGGCACTACCCCGGACCGTCTCACCGCTCTGGAGACCAAAAGGGTTCAAGCCACGGTGCTGGTGCCGCCGGTTACGTATATGGCGCAGAAGAAGGGCTTTTACCTCATGGCGGACGCCGCCACCCACGGTCTCGCCTACCAGCACCAGGGGGCGGTGACCACGCGTAAATACCTGCGCGAGCATCCCGACGTCGTGAGAAATTTCGTCAAGTCCTATATCGAGTCGGTGCACCGCATGAAAACCGACCGCGAAGGCGGGATAAAAATCTTGGCCAAGCACCTGCGCACCGACGACCGCGAGATCCTGGAAAAGACATTTGACAATTCGATCACGGAAAATAAGCTGCCGCAGAAGCAGTACCCGACGCTGGAAGGGATCAAAACCATCCTGGACCAGCTCGCCCTCAAAGACCCTAAAGCGCGGGCGGCCAAGCCGCAGGATTTCGTCGACGCCCGATTCGTCGAGGAGTTCGACAAGAGCGGTTTTATCGACGGCCTCTACCGGCGCGCCAAGCGATAGCAACGGATTTGCGCAAGCGGAGCCGAGGACTGAGGACTGAGTCCTGAGGACTGAGTCCTGAGTCCTGAGTCCTGAGTTCCATCCCCACTCAGCACTCAGCACTCGTTACTCAGCACTGTCAACCCCGCCCCATAAACGGGATCGTTTTTCCTTCCGTGCGAGCGAGGTAGCGCACAAACCGGTACTTGTTTTCAGCCAGGTCGAGATCGGGACGGGGAATTTCCCTGTGCATCAGACTCTCTTCCACCTTGCAAACGTAAAATCCCAGCTCGTCTCGCTCAAGGGCGCCGAGGCCTTCCGCCTTGAATGTTTCGATGTTTCGAATCGTGCGCGCGTTTGCGATGCCCGCGCCGCGTGCCATCGCTTCTAAATCGGTGTTGCCCGATGTCGCGGTGGGATAGCTGATCCGGCTTCCGCTGTAAACCCCGTTGTCGAAAACATACACGACCAGATTTTTTGGGCGCAGATTTCCAAGGGTGGCAAGGTTGAACAGCGAGAGCAGCACGCTGCCGTCGGAGTCGAGGGCGATGACCTTTCGGTGGGGCAATGCCAAGGCTAATCCCGTTGCCACACCGATGGCGCAGCCCATCATGCCAACGAGCAGGTTGCCTTCGTGCTTCGACAGATGCGCCCATTCGATTCTCTGTCCGCTCTGGGAAGTCACGACCAGTTGGTCGGCCATCCGGGCGGCAAGGAGTTCCAAGCATTCGTAACGGATCATACGGAAAACTCCCCGGCAAAGAGCAGAGCGAAAGGAGCCCGCAGCGCGTTCGCCGCCCGCACCGCGTCTTGGATTTTTTCTTCGAGTTTCTCGCCGTCTTCCAGAATCATGTACTCGATCCCTAAGCCTTGAAGCAGCGGGATCGTGTGGGCACCGATGGTCGCGTAGAGAAAACTGTTGCGTTGATCGGGCACGCCGCCGAGATAGCCGACGACAAGAAGCAGCGGCACGCCGAGCTGTTTACCGACGGTGAGCAAACTGTAACTCGACACATACAGGCCGCTATTTTCCATGTAGACGGCGGCCTGCTTGCCGCCGAGGGTCGCGCCGGCGGCGATGGTTACCGCTTCCTGTTCGCTCGACACCGCAATGAGTTCCATCTCGGCGTCGTCGCGGATCAACGGCACGATCTGGCTCAAGCGCGTCTCCGGCAAGTAAGTGACGAAATTGATGCCCGCGCTCTTAAGGCCTTGAACCAAGCTCTTCGCGAGTTCGTCTTGCATGGATGGTAGAGTGAATTAGCAGGTAACGGCACTTGCCGCAACCGGCGGTATGCGACCGTGCATTGGAGTACGCGGGCCACAAGTTAGGAAAGTTCAAGTCGTTCCATTAGATCGTGGTTGGCGATTTTTGCATCGGCCAGTATGCGCTTATCATCGAGTCGCGTGAGCACGCGATCTTTCAGCAGTACTTCGCCGTTTACGATCACCGTCTGGACGTCGCTCGCCTTGGCACAGTGAACGATCTGGCTGAAGATATCGTTGATCGGCTGATTGTGAACAGTGTCGAGGTTGACGAGAATCAGGTCCGCCCTCTTCCCTACTTCGATCGTGCCACAAACCGAAGAGAGCCCCAGCGCCTTGGCGCCGCCCGCCGTCGCCATGCGCAAAACCGCGTAGGGCTCGATGATGCCGGCGTCTTGGTGATGAACCTTTTGCAGCAGGGATGCTGCCTTCATCGTGTCGAAAAGATCCTGCGAGTGATTGCTCGCCGCGCCGTCGGTGCCGAGCGCGACGTTGACGCCTTGGCGCAGCATCTCTACCACCGGCGCCACCCCATCGCCGAGCATCATGTTGCTCACGGGGTTGTGCGACACCGACGTGCCGGTCTGTTTTAGCAGAGCGATTTCATCCTTCGAGACGTGAACCGAATGGGCGAAGATCGAATTCGGCGCGGCGAGACCGAACTGGTGCAAAAGCTCCACCACGCCGGCCTTGCCATGTTGTTGGCGGACGCACTCAACCACGGACCTCGACTCCGCCACATGGGCGCTGATGCCGATCGTTTTCGCGTCCGCGAAGCGGCGGATTTCTTTGAGCAGTTCCGGCGTCGTATTGATCGGCGGAGTATTGGGGCCGGTCATGAAGGTGAGATCGGCGCCGCTCTTGTGCTTCGCCAATAGGCTTTCGATGTGGCGAAACGCCGCGTCAGGTTTTTCTTTCACGCAATCGGGCACGATCTCGCCCGTATCCATGATCGTGCGCGCGAACACGGCGCGCAGTCCGGAGTCTTGAATGGCGCGCACCGTTTCGAAGGCGCAGTCCGGACTTGGATTGAGAAAATTATGCTCGCACAGCGTGGTCACGCCGCCCCGAATCGCTTCGACGCAGCCGAGCAGGCTGCCGGTATAGAAATGTTCCGGGCGCAGCGCGCGGGCGCAACCATAGATGCGCCGCAGCCATGGCATCAACTCGAGATCTTCCCAAACCGCACGCAGCAAGACTTGATATAGGTGAGTGTGAGCATTGACCAAACCCGGCAGGAGAACGCAGCCGGAGCCATCGATCAATTGATCACCGTTGGTCGAATCGCGCGGCGCCCCGCTCCCGACCTCCGTAATCACGCCGTCCCTCACGCGCACGTAGCCGGCGAAGGACTGCCGCTCCTCCGTCATCGGCACAATCGTCGCATTCTGAATCGTCAGCCCGCTCATTTTTCATTGCTCAAAACAAATCATGCTCGACGGAAAGATATAGAAACGCGCCGTGATTATCGGCTTTCCGGTTTAGGCCGATGGGAGCGGCCGCACCGGCGACGATCTGCAGCTTCTCTTCGTTGACGATCGCCGTCCGAAAGCCCGGCGAGATCGTCGATCGAAATAGATGCTCCCGTTTGCCGGCGTCGTTGAAGTCTTGATCGAAGTTGCCGACCCACTCCAACATGAAGTGAAGCCTGGGAAGCAGCGCGACGATGGCGCTGCCGCCGACGTTGTAGGAAACCAGGGATTCTTTCGGAGAAGGCCCCGTGTCTGCGGCAGGGGCTTTCACTTTGGGCAAGTAGGTCAGACCGAAGTTGGCGTGCAGAGCCAGACGATCCGCGACTTTTTTGCTGAACGGGAGG
>JACPFE010000096.1 GCA_016183145.1 Deltaproteobacteria bacterium
AAGCGGAGAAGGTATCGGGCGATATCGGCCTGCTGGACACTGAGAAGAATTACATGATCGTGGTTACCAAAGATGGCAAGCTGGTGACCGTCGACTTTAATCAAAAGACCAAAGTGACTGCTCTGGTACCTGGCAACGCTAAAATGTCCGATATTGGCCTGGGCTCGGCTGCCTCGGTGCAGTACACCAAAAAAGGCGATAAGAACTACCTGACCAGCGTCGAATTCACCGCGGCTAAAGGAGGCGACTAAAATTTTATTGTGATCCGGCGGTGGCGTCGAGGGCTAGCAAGCCGTCATTTTAGCGCGCCATTTTTCGTCATCTGCCGTTGAGTATATCCAAAAAGGCGGTAAGAATTTCTTAAGCAAAATTGAATTCAAGGCCGCCAACGGCGAGTAAAGATCGCTTTCCAAAATTCGCGCAAACGAAGAAGGGGGCTTGGTCTGAACCAAGCCCCCTTCCTTTTTTGTTCGCCTTTTGAGAGGGCTCGAGGCGAGCGGAGTCTTGTTCAGCCCTCTGCTAGTAGTGTCCTATAACTGCAATTCGTAAAAGGAGTCGGAGGTCTTTCCTCCGTCATGCCCGCGAAAGCGGGCATCCAGAAGTCTTTGAAAGTCCTGGATTCCGGGTCGCGCTAGCTATCGCCAGCTTGCCCGGAATGACAACTGATTTATGTCGCGAATTTCTGCTACGCCACACTAAAGGTTAAAAACCTTCTTCTTCAAAATCGTTCATGACGAGTTTTCGATAGCCGCGCTCGTCTTCGAGAGTTTTCTGGCGTTTGTTTTCTTTCTCGTTTTCTTCTTGGCAGCGCACGCACAAACGGGTAAAGGGAAGAACTTTCAACCGCCCCAGTTGGATTTCCCCTTCACAGCTTTCGCATAGGCCGTAGGTTTTACCCTTGATGCGCTGGAGCGCTTCGTCGATGGCGAGCAGCTTTTCGCGTTCTCGGGCGTTGAGGATGAAATTGATTTCCCGGTCCCTCTCGTCGCTGGCCAAATCGTAGGTGTCCCGGCCATCGTCCTTGACGCCTTCGGTTTCTTCCTTGACGCGGCCCCGGATTTCCCTGAGCAGTTGCTTTTTGGTCTCCTCTAGCATGTCAGCGGCTTGCTTGAGAAAGACTCTGCGCTGTTTTTTTTCTTTGTCGGGATCAGTTTTGGGCATTGAGTTTTTCACCTATCAAATCGTAATCTAGCGCGCCGGAAATTCTTACCTTCATCATGTCTCCGAGACTCAACGAGACGGTCTTGTTGCTAAGCGTCAAACCGTCCATGTAAACGACGCCGTCGACTTCTGGAGCATGTGCTTGGGTCCGGCCGGTAAGCTTTCCAGAATCGGAATCGAGGCGGTCAATCATAACTCGCTGGATGGTCCCAATCAAGGCCTCGTTCTTTTTTCTTGAGATCGCCGACTGCAGGTCCATGACTTCCTGCCAACGGCTCTCCTTTTCGTCTTCCGGCAGGGTGGGGGCCAATTGGGCGGCGGCCGTGCCTTCTTCCTCGGAGTACTTGAAGATGCCTAAGCGCTCGAACTGCGCTTCTTCAACAAAGTCCAATAGCTCCTGGAAGTCCCGCTCGGTTTCGCCGGGAAAGCCGACGATGAGAGAGGTCCGGAGCGTGAGTCCTGGAATAGCCGCGCGGAGCTTCTCCACCGTTTCACGCACGGCGCTGCCGCTCCTTCCCCGGCGCATTCGCTGCAGCAAGCGCTGATTGACATGTTGGAAAGGGATGTCGATATACTTGCAAATTTTCTCGCTGTCCCGAATCAGCTCCAGCAAGGGTTCGTCGAGGAAGTTCGGATAGGCATAGAGCAATCGGATCCAGGCGAGGTCGGGTAGGGAGACCATTTCCCGGAGCAACCCGAACAGCGTCGTGCCGTCTTTGCGGTCGCGGCCGTAGGCTGTCAAATCCTGCGCGATGAGATTGATCTCTTTGACGCCGTCTTGCGCCAGCATCGCGGCTTCTTTGACCACGGAATCGATGGGGCGGCTGCGGTGCGGGCCGCGCAATTGCGGGATGATGCAAAAGGCGCATTTGTGGTCGCAGCCTTCAGAGACTTTTAGAAACGCGCTATGGGATGGACTCGTTCTTAAACGCGGGGTCGCATGATCATAAAGATAACTTGGGATACCGATATATTGGCGGCGGCTCTCGTTGGCCTCGTGCTCGCGGAGGATCTCGGCGACCCTCGGGACCTCGCCGGTTCCGATAAAGAGGTCTACCTCGGGCAATTCTTTGGCAAGCTCCTGCGGATACCGCTGCGAGAGGCAGCCGGCGACGACCAGTTTTTTAACTTTTCCTTCTTCCTTGAGACGAGCGATTTCGAGGATGGTGTCAAGGGATTCCGCCTTGGCCGCTTCGATGAAACCGCAGGTGTTCACCAGCACGATATCCGCTCCGGCGGGCTCCTGCACCAGTTGGAATCGATCTTGTCCGAGCAGGCCCGCCATGACTTCGGAGTCCACCAGATTGCGGGCGCAACCCAAACTGACGATGCTGACGGTTTGTTTGGCGGAACTCATTGGCCCAGTTCCACGATGTCCGCGCCATTGGGGATTTGCAGGGTGAATACGGAGTCTTTGACGCCTGTGCCTTTGCGCATACCGGAGAAACGGATCGTCGTGAGATTGGCGGCGGCGTCGCGCACGCTGATCGAGAGAATATCGTAGGAGTGCTTGCTCACGCCCGCGAGAATTTCGCTAAAACCTCCGGCTTCGCCTTTCGGCTCCAGGCGCAAGATGAATTGGTTTTCATCGCTGCTTTTCAGTGCCGCGTTGAAATCTTTTTTCAAATTGCCGATGCCGAGCAAAAAAGACAGGGGAATGTCGGAACGGAAAGCGTTCTGAAGCGGGCTCTTGATGATTTGATTTTGTTCCGGTTGAAAAAAATACAGGTATTTTCCGTCCGCCAAAACGAACTGCCCTTTGGGTTCGTCGTAGCGCCAGAGCATCTTGCCGGGGCGCTTGAAGGAAAGCTTCCCCGAAGCTTTGAGATTGCGATTGAGTGTTTTAACCTCGGTCTCCTGGCGAAAGTCCGCGACGAAATCTATGGTCGCGTCATAGTTTTTTTGCACGCTGTCAACGATCACGTCGGCGCTTTGAGCGTCCGCTGCGCCGCCGGGACGAATATTCCAGTGCGACCAAGCCGCGATCAAAAAGAAAAAGCAAATTGTACCACGAAGGCCCCATCGCGGCTGAGCCGCAGCCAAGGAAGAAAACACAGATTTCACCACGAAGTGCGTCATGAGCTTACGCTCGCCCGCCGAGAATGAAAATGGAGGGATTTCCTTCCACAGGGTGCCCTACTCGACTCGTCATTCCCGCCCCGTGGAGTACGGGCGAAAACTCCACGGGGGGAATCCAGGTTTGTTGCGCCGAATTAGCCTGGATACCCGCTTTCGCGGGTATGACGGAACCCAGGCGGGCCTCGTCGTTCTCATCCCCAAACGGGTATTTTCATAGGAGAGCACGAAGTTTATTATCATAAATATCCGAATCCTTCGTGTCCTTCGTGAGCTTCGTGGTTAGAATATGCCGAGATTCTGAAAAGCTTTCTACGCTTCGAGTTTTCGCGCATAAACTTCCCTGGGCTTGGCGCCGTCCGCCGGTCCGACGACACCGTCTCGTTCCATCTGTTCGATCATCCGCGCAGCGCGGTTGTATCCTACCCGCAATCTGCGCTGAATCATAGAGATCGACGCCTGCTGGGTTTCGGTGACGATGGCGACCGCCTGGTCGTACATCTCGTCGTATTCTTCATCGGCCGCGGCAGCCTCGGCTTCTCTCTTGATCTCGAAGACCTCCGGGCGGTAATCGGGCCGCGCTTGCTGTTTGATGAATTGGATGACTTTGCGCACTTCCTGGTCGGACACCAATGCGCCGTGCACGCGGGTGATACGGGCGGTTCCCGGCGGCAGGTACAAGAGGTCACCGTTGCCGAGCAGCTTTTCCGCGCCGATGGAGTCCAGGATCGTGCGTGAATCGACGCGGGAGGTGACCTGGAACGAGATGCGCGCCGGAAAGTTGGCTTTGATGAGTCCGGTAATGACGTCCACCGACGGGCGCTGGGTCGCAAGAATCAGGTGAATCCCGGCGGCGCGGGCTTTCTGCGCCAGCCGCGTGATGTACTCCTCGATGTCTCTTCCGACGGTCATCATCAAATCCGCCAACTCGTCGACGACGATCACTATTCTCGGCAGTCTCTCATGAACCAGAGGTGCTTCCTCAGCGAAGTGGCCTCCGGGTTCGTTATTTGGGTCCTCGGGCTCTGTGAGCTCGAAAACGCTCTTTTTATGCGCCGCGTCGCGCTCTAAAGTTCGGTTGTAGTTGTCGATGTTGCGCGCTCCCTTGTCCTTCATTAGACGATAACGGCGGTCCATTTCATCCATCGCCCAGAAAAGCGCCGCCGCCGCCTTCTTGGGATCGGTCACCACCGGCACGAGCAGGTGCGGAATCTCTTCGTACATCGTCAGCTCGAGCATCTTGGGATCGACCATAATGAATTTGACGTCCTGGGGCGACGATTTGAACAGGATACTGAGGACCATGGCGTTGATGGAGACCGACTTGCCGGTGCCGGTAGCGCCCGCAACCAACAAATGGGGCATGCGGGCCAAGTCGGTCTGGTACGCCTCGCTTTCGGTGACTTCCCTGAGGTACACGGTCTCCCGGCGCGGATTGGGGATTTCGATGCCCACCACGGACTCTCCCGGTATCGGCGCCAAGATGCGCACGCTGACGGCGCGCAGAGCCATGGCGAGGTCGTCGGACAGCAACACGATGCGCCGCACCTTGACGCCGGCCGCCGGCTTGAATTCATACATCGTGATGACCGGGCCTGGACGCACCGCCACGACTTCCCCGTCGACGCCGAAGTCCGCCAGTTTTTTTTGTAGAATCAGCGAATTGGCGTGCAGCGTCTCCTTGTCGATTTTAAACTGCTCGCCGTCGGGCGGATCCAACAGCTCGGGCGGCGGAAGCTTGTAGCCTTGAGTGATCTCCGGCAGCTTGAACTGCTCCTGGAGGAGGATCGGCTTCTTCGGCGTCTTTTTCGCCGGTTCTTCCTTGGTTTCTTGTTTGAGCATGATCGGTGGCGGGACGTAATCGCGCCGTTCTTTTTTGGTATTCTCTCCCTTGCGTTTTTCGCGTTGCTCCCTGAATTTTTCCCACCGGTTGCGGAGAGCGGGAACCAGCGATTTTTTCAGCGCGGCAAATTTTTTTCTAGCGTGCGCGCCAATGTCCAAAAGCGAGTTCTGCGTTACCATCATCAAGGACAGCAGCAGAGTAACCACGACGATAAGCGTCGCGCTGATGCGGCCGAACAACGGCACGAGGATGCTTTCTTTCAAATAGCCGCCGACGATGCCGCCGCCGTCCCGGG
>JACPFE010000624.1:0-962 GCA_016183145.1 Deltaproteobacteria bacterium
AGCTGCCCGAGCGCCTGGAAATCCTCGACGACTTCCCCCTCTCGCCATTCGGCAAGGTTTCGAAAAAGGATTTAACGGAAAGAATCGCACGGAAGCTCAAAGAAGAGGGGAGGATCTGAGGCGAAGTGAAAGTCCATCATGTCCGCCCTTCGACTTCGCTCAGGATAGACTCCAGCGGGCGTCCAGGTTAATTTGGGTGGAAACAATCACCGAAAGACTGGATTCCCGCGTTCGCGGGAATGACAGACTGAGGAGGCAGTTGACTTCCGGTCGACCGTCTTTGACAGACTCTGGCAAGGAGGGATGGCTATGCAAAGCCGAAAAACGATTTGGAATCTCATTTTTTCAATCGTTCTTGTTGTCCTCGGTAGCGCGGCCCAGGCCCAGGAGGGCTTGAAGAAAATTCGCGTCGCTTACCCGGATAATACGATTTGCTGCCTGCCGTTGATTGCCGCTCTGCAGTGGAAGGTCTTTGAGGCCAATGGTTTGCAGGCGGAGATCATTCAAATCAGATCGCAGCTCGCCTACCCGGCGCTGAGCAGCGGCGAGGTTCAATATGTCGCCGGAGTCGGACCCGCCTCGGTGAGCGCCACGCTAAGGGGAATGCCGTCGAGGGCCGTCTGGTTCGCCACCGAAGAACTGATTTATTCACTGATCGCGCGTCCCGAATTCCAAAGTGTGAAGGATCTCAGAAATAAAAAAATCGGCCTAACAGGGCTCGGCGGAACCTCTCAAGTCGCGCTGCATAACGCTCTGGAGTCGGTGGGGGAGAACCCGAAAAATTTCGTCTACATCGGGCTGGGTGGCTCACAGCAATTACCGGCGCTGGAGGCCGGCACCATCGAGGCGGCGCTGTTGAGCCCGCCGGCGCTCTATTTTGCCAAGAAGAAAGGATTCAGAGACGTGCTCGACGTCGGCTCGCGCGTGAAGATGCCTCGCGGGGGCCTTACGGTCATGGTATC
>JACPFE010000624.1:1050-5453 GCA_016183145.1 Deltaproteobacteria bacterium
GACGCACGAGGGAATCGACCAGATTGTTAAGTCTCTCCAGTCCGCCGGCCAATTCACGGATCGAAAGGTCGCGTTTGACGAGGTCGCCGACGATCGGATTGCGAAAGAGGTTGCGAGGGAACTCGGATATAAGGTGAAGTAGTATCCCAGTCAGAGATGTGATTGGTGGGCAACGACCCGTATTCCTTCCCCCTCGACGGGGGAAGGCAGGATAGGGGTGCGATTGTAGGGGCGACCGGTCGGTCGCCCCTAGTCACCCCCACCTTTATCCTCCCCCGTCGAGGGGGAGGAAATATAGTTAAGAGAAAATCGTAACGTGAACGAACAAAGAGCGGGCGCTTCCAGTGACATAGCTGAGGCTAGAAAGGCGGTCATAGAGTTGTTGCGGAGCCGTGGGAAAAAGGCGCGGTTCACCACGGAAGTGTTCGCGTCGTTGGAACGAAGAAGCCTTATCAGGGAAGAAATCGAGCGGGCGCTCGCCGTGCTTGAAGCCGAAGGCGTCGTGATGATCCGCGACAACTTCTGCGCCGATCCGCATCTGGCCGGAGTCGATCTCAGGGTGGTGGCGCTGGTCGAAAGCATCGACGGCGCGGACCCACAACTGAGCGCGATCCGCGTCATCGATGACGCCTGGAACAAGTGGCTGGGCGAATATCTCGTGAATCACCGGTGCGGCTGATCCGTCGGGAGTGCAGATAGCAAAATGCAACTTGTAAACTCATATCCGCAATAATCCAAGGTCGGAGATCCAAGATCTAAAATCGGAGTGCGCGCTGATAAGGTGATCAAGTAATTTTAAAACTTGACTTTCATCCGGGCTTAAGGCAGCTAGATAAGACAAATGGCTGAGAAGAAACCTGCAAAGAAAACTCGAACCATCGATCAGCGCTTTACGACACTCGAAAGGCTCGTCCGATTCGAATTTCGCGGTCTCAGGAAGGAGATGAACGAGAGATTCGCGGTCGTGGAGGATCGTATTGATCGACTTGCCACCCACGTCGATGGGTTCATGAAGCTTCATGAGACGCTGGATATAGAAATGCGGGTCATGAAAGAACAGATGAATCGTTTTGAGGAGCGGCTGACACGAATAGAGGTTGCTCAGAGAAACTAGTGCGAATCCGCCTATCTTCGCCGCAAATACTACCCATGCCCCAGACCTGACCGGGCAGAACTTTTCACATTCAAGCTTCCAATAATATTCTTAAAGGAACAAAATCGGCCGATCGTCCAGTCGAGCAGCCGATGAACTTCGAGTTCATCATCAATTTGAAAACAGCCAAGCAAAAAAGGGGGTCATTGCTTGACTTTGCACGCCGATGACGAGTAAGGTCCGCAAATGGCTCGACAACTGCGACTGGAATTCGAGGGCGCATTCTACCATGTGACGGCGCGAGGCAACGCAGGAGAAGAGATTTACCTGGATGATGGCGATCGTAGAAGTTTTCTGCGGTTACTCGGGAAAGAAATCCAGCAGCAGCGTTGGCTGTGCTATGCCTACTGTATGATGGACAATCACTATCATCTGCTTTTGGAGACACCAGAACCAAATTTGAGTCGAGGAATGCGGCGGCTTAATGGTGTCTACACCCAAACCTTTAATCGGCGGCATCAACGGATGGGACACCTTTTCCAGGGGCGCTATAAGTGCATCATCGTAGATAAAGAGAGTTATCTACTGGAGCTGAGCAGGTATGTTGTTCTCAATCCGGTTCGGGCAAAAATGGTGATGCATGAGAGGGAATGGCCTTGGAGTAGCTACCGAGCTACGGCAGGCCTAGTTCGAGCTCCGCAGTGGCTACATGTGAGTGGTGTTTTGGGATTATTTGATGAGACAGATAATACTCCAACCGACTTGTATCGCCAGTTCGTCAGGGAAGGCCTAGGCCAGTCATCGCCCTGGACGGAGATGCGGGGACAGATTTTTCTCGGCCGTGAGCCTTTTTTGGCGGAGATGGAGCGACTAGCCAAGAGGCGGCCGTTAGACAATGTACCCTTGGTGCAGCGGGAGCCGACGCGAATCAGCCAAAGGACAATCTTGGAGTGGGTTGGCAAAGTTTTTCGGGTGGATCCCGCTACGGTAACCACAAGGGAAAATGCCGAGGCTTATCGTTGTGCAGCATATCTGCTACGCCGGGCGGCCAACGTGCCCCTTAACGAGGTCGCGGCGCTGTTTGGCGTATCGGCGTCGCGAATTTCCCAAATTCAACGAAGCATGGAATCTAAGAGACTTTCTAGGGAGGAGCAGGAGGCGATTCAGCTATGCAAAGTCAAGCAATGACCCCTCGTAAGAGCGGAGTGAAGAAATGCGCGTAGCGGTTGATATCGGCGGCACCTTCACTGATGTGGTCGTTTTCGACGAGGCGAAGGGCTCGCTGGGGCTGGCGAAGGCGCTGTCGACGCCGGCGGAGCTGGCGCGCGGTGTTCTAGATGGTCTTACCAAGGCGGCGGTGCCGCTGGATCGAGTTGAGACGCTGATTCACGGATCGACCATCGTGGTGAATGCCATCGTGGAGCGCAATGGCGCCAAGACGGCGCTGGTGACGACTAAAGGGTTTCGCGACGTTTACGAGATCGGCCGCATCAACCGGCCCGAATCGTTCAATCCGCGTTTTCGCAAGCACCGGCCGCTGGTGCCACGGGAAGATATCTTCGAGGTCAGCGAGCGGATGCTGGCCGATGGGTCGGTGCGCACGCCGTTCGATGAAAACGAAGCGCGCGAAGTGGCGCGCATTATCAAAGAAGAAGGCTTCGAGGCCGTTGCCGTGCTGTTTCTCCATTCCTACCGTGCGCCCGAACATGAGATCCGCATGTGCGAGATTTTGCGCCAAACCGATCCTAACTTATTTGTCAGCGCCTCTCACGAGCTGTCGCGGGAATACCGCGAGTACGAGCGCACGTCCACCGTGGCCGCCAACGCCTACGTCGGTCCGATCGTGAGCCAATACCTTGGCGATCTGGAAAAGCGGCTGCGCGGAAATAAGTTTGGCGGCAGCCTGTGGATCATGCAATCCAACGGGGGCCTATCCGACGTGGAGCTGGCGCGCCGCCAGTGCGTCCAGATGATGGAATCCGGCCCGGCCGGTGGCGTCGTCGGCACGATGGCGCTCTGCGAGCTGCTCGATCTGGAAGCCGCCATCGCTTTCGACATGGGTGGCACGACGGCCAAGGCGAGCGTCATCCGTCGCGGCGTCCCGAGTCTTTCGCCCGATTATTTTATCGGCGGCTACAACGAAGGGCTCGCAGTTCGCATTCCCGTCCTCGACATCGTCGAAGTCGGCACCGGCGGCGGCAGCATCGGCTGGCTCGACGAAGGCGGCGGCTTGCACGTCGGCCCGCGCAGCGCCGGCGCCGAGCCCGGTCCGGCGAGCTATGGCCGGGGTGGCACGGAACCGACGGTCACCGATGCCAACGTCATCCTCGGCCGGCTTTCGCCGGAGCGGTTTCTCGGCGGAGAGATGCGTCTGGACCGGGCTGCGGCTGAGACCGCTCTGCGCGAGCGGCTGGCTCAACCTCTCAACGTCGGTCTCGAACGCTCCGCCGCGGGAATGCTTCAGGTAGCCACTTCGGCGATGGCCAACGCGGTGCGCCAAGTGACTCTCGAGCGCGGCCTCGACCCACGCGACTTTACGCTGGTCGCCTACGGCGGCGGCGGGCCGCTGCACGCCGCGTCGGTCGCCAAGGAGCTTGCCATCTCCAAGATCATTATTCCGCACGCGCCGGGCCACTTCTCGGCGCTCGGCATGCTGATGGCGGATCTGCGCCGCGACACCGTGCAGACGTTGTTCGCGCGCATGGATGATTTGGAGATGTTCGAGCTGGAAGACCAATTCAAAAAACTGCAAGCCGAAGGACGCCGCGCTCTTGAAGAGTCCGGTATTCCCACCGACCGGATCGTTTTCGAGCGCGCCGCCGACATGCGCTACGTCGGCCAGGAACATGCGGTGGCGGTGCGCATGCCGGCCAACGTGGGTGATGAAAGCGCGCGCACCGAGATCAAGCGGCTCTTCGACCAGGCCCACGAGCTGCGCTATAGCCACAGCGCGCCGGAGGAATCCGCCGATATCGTGAGCTTGCGCGTATCAGCTATCGGGCGCCTCGGCAAGCCGCAGTTTCCAACGATTCTTCAGGGCGAGGCGCCGCCGCCGCCAGCGGCGCGGCGCGGCACGCGCTCGGTGATCTTCGAAGGCGTGGGCGCCGTGGAGGCGACGGTGTATGACCGCACGAAGTTGCTGCAAGGCAATGTGATCAGCGGGCCCGCCATTATCGAAGAGGCGGCGTCGACGACCGTCGTCGAGCCCGGCGACACGGTGACGGTGAATGCGTATGGCCATTTGGTGATCGAGCTCGGAGGGAACGGTAGTCCTGAGTCCTGAGTAACGAGTCCTGAGTATTCGGATCGA
>JACPFE010000625.1 GCA_016183145.1 Deltaproteobacteria bacterium
AAGATCGCCGCCAAGATTGAAAGCCATGCGCCGGCGCAGATCTCCGAGCAGCGCCAAACCCGGCTCTGGAGCACGCTCTGGCCGTTTTCGATTCTCCTGGCGCTGCTCAGCGTCGAGTGGTGGATGAGAAGGAAGTGGGGATTGATATAATTGTAGGGGCAGACCTATGTGTCTGCCCTTCGGAAAGGCAATCACGCAGGATTGCCCCTACAATTGGAAACACGAAACGGCTGACGACGCGCGAATCCAATGACGAACATGAAATCGCGAGCGGCGCATTGGGTGCTGTCGATTCTCATTCTGGGCTTACCTGGGCGCGTCCTCGCGTTTTGCCACGAGCTCGAGGTCGTGCAAGGCCGGGTGATCCGGGTGGCGGCGAGCAATGCGGCCCCGGTCTTGGTCGAGTGGCTGGGCCACGCGACTTTTCAAATCACCTCTTCGAAGGGAACGAGAATCCTCACCGATCCGCACGGCGCGTTCGATCTGCCCCGTCCAACCCTGCCGCAGCATATCGTCACCACCAGCCACCAACATGGCCCGCACAGCAGTGTCCACATGGCCCCCGGGACCCCGGTAATTTTGCAAGGTCTCACTCCGGCGGGCGAAAACTGGCAGAAGATTTCAACAACCATTCGCGACGTGTCGGTTTACGTCGTGCCGGCGTTTCATGACAAGAGCCAGGGCATGCAGCGCGGCAAGAACGCGATCTTCGTCTTTCGCGTCGACGATATTTGCATCGCGCACCTCGGCGACTTGGGCCACTTGCTCACGGCGCAGCAGTTGAACATGATGGGCAAGATCGACATCCTGCTCGTACCCATCGCCGGCGGCTATTACACCGTCACCGCGAGTGAAGCGCGGGAAGTCACCAAGCAGGTAAAACCGAAAATTGCTATTCCCATGCACTTCTGGTGGGAGCAAGCGGTGCAGGAATATATTCAAGGCACACCACGGGTGAAGATGCTGAATTCCCCCGCGCTCAAGATCTCTAAGCCTGAACTGCCGCAGCCAACCGATGTCGTCGTCATGCCGTGGCAGCAGCGATGACTGTTTCGGGTTTCGAGTCTCGCGTTTCGGGTTAATTCGCGCTGCGAAGCACGAGTCTTAAACGGCTTGAACGGTTTGAACTATTTGAACCAACGGGAGGGAGAGAAATGAAAGCGATGCGTGTCCACAAATGCGGCGGACCTGAAGTTTTAAGTTACGACGACATCCCCGTGCCGGAACCTAAGGCGGGTGAGGCGCGGGTGAAGATCGAGGCGATCGGTCTTAACTTCATCGACGTTTACCAGCGCACCGGACTTTATCCGTTGCCAACGCCGTTTACCCTGGGTATGGAAGGCGCCGGCGTCGTCGACGCGGTCGGTGAAGGCGTCACGGAGGTGAAAAAAGGCGATCGCGTCGCCTATGCGATGATTCCGGGCTCCTACGCGGAGTACGCCGTCGTGCCGGCGGCCAAGCTCGCGCCGTTGCCGGCCAACATCGACGCCAAGACTGCGGCGGGACTCATGCTCCAAGGCATGACGGCCTATTACTTGACCCGCAGCACCTATCCGCTCAAGCGCGACGAAACGGCGCTCGTCCACGCCGCCGCCGGCTTCACGGCAAGCTCGTCAGGAAGGGAGAATCGCAAACCGTCCTAGCCTGGAGGGACGATAAACTTGAAAATCCCGGCGATCGAGAGTGAAAATTCGCCGCAATCTCTCCCGCTCCGCAACGCGCACCAGCGCGGCATCCGCCAAATCCATCGGGAGGTCCCGGTATTTCCGCATCAATTCCTTCATGCGGGGGATATCGTTGTTGCCCAGTGGCAGGATCTCGACGGCTCCGGCCTCGACCATCTCCCAAAGCGCGCTTTGCGCCTCCCATTAAAAGTTCAAGAGATACATGGCCTCGGTCAAAACAGGCCACACCGTTACGAGAGATTCGCGCAAGGAAAGAAACACCTCTTTACAACGCGGATGCAGGTCGTCGTCTTCGTGAATCAGCGCAACGAGAGGACCGGTATCGACGAGAATCATCGGCGCATGCGTTTCCGATCGACTAGGATTTGGCGGAACTTCTCGCCCGTGCGTACGGAAAGATCCCGCGGTCCCCCTTTGACGCACCCGATGAGATGCGCGACCTGGTCGTAGGGACGCTTCTTTCCGCTTCCGTTCGTCTCCTGCTCGGCGAGCGCGCCAATTGCATCGCGTATGACTTCAGATTTTGTCTGCCGTCTCTTTCTCGCCAACCGTGTGATTAGTGACTCCGTCTTGGCACCTAGCCGTACACTGAGCGGCATAATGAGAACCCTCCCGTGCGATACATAAATGTACTACAGATTGGAACCGCGACTCAACCACCGCCAAGCGCTTCTCGTCGCAAGCTCATACCCATCAATCGTGCTAGCAGATAACATGGCTGTAGGCCTCCAGCCCGTGCAATTGATATTTGCCCGCCAAAGATATATTCGAAAAAGTTAAAGATGATGTCTGGGAGAAAATTATGAAAGCCATACGCGTCCATAAGCACGGTGGCCCCGAAGTCCTAACCTACGAAGAGATTCCCGTACCCGAGCCCAAGGCCGGCGAGGCGCGGGTTAAGATCGACGCCGTCGGCCTCAACTTCATTGACGTCTATCAGCGCATCGGACTCTATCCGTTGCCAACGCCGTTTACCCT
Source organism: Deltaproteobacteria bacterium (assembly GCA_016183145.1). GTDB lineage: Bacteria > Desulfobacterota > Binatia > UBA9968 > UBA9968 > JACPFE01. Next base: position 2,664 of record JACPFE010000625.1, read on the forward strand.
GGGTATGGAAGGCGCCGGCGTCGTCGACGCGGTCGGTGAAGGCGTCACGGAGGTGAAAAAAGGCGATCGCGTCGCCTATGCGATGATTCCGGGCTCCTACGCGGAGTACGCCATCGTGCCGGCGGCCAAGCTCGCGCCGTTGCCGGCCAACATCGACGCCAAGACTGCGGCAGGACTCATGCTCCAAGGCATGACGGCCCATTACTTGACCCGCAGCACCTATCCGCTCAAGCGCGACGAAACGGCGCTCGTCC
>JACPFE010000638.1 GCA_016183145.1 Deltaproteobacteria bacterium
AGAGCGAACGCATACTCTCCGCGCGGCACAACGTTGCACTCCCGCCTGAGACTTTTTCGATCCCTGAGGCGGTGTGCCAACAAAAGGCCAAAGAAAAGTCGATTCCCTCGGAGTGGTTGATGCGCCGTCTAGCGATGAATGTAAGCTACTTGGACTTCGGAAAAGACATTGCGGTGGAGCTCGTGCCGCTAGCGGGCGGAATCCTGCACGCTAAAGGAACTTCACATAATAGTGTGATCATCGAGATGCAAGATTACCTTGTGGTCGTCGAGGCGCCGCTTTACGAAGAGCGTTCGAAAAAGGTCCTCGCGGCGATCCGACAACGCTTCCCAACCAAGCCGATCCGCTACGTAATCCCCACTCACTTCCATAATGACCACTCCGGAGGCATGAGAACTTACATGGCACAGGGGACGACGATCGTCGCGCCAGCCATAAGCATGGGATTTTACGAGCGCATGGCCAGAGCGCCACACGCTTTCCGCCCGGATAGTCTGGAACAAGGTCGCAGGGCAGTCATCGTCGAAGGGATCACAGGGCGTAGAGTCCTGAACGATGGCAGCCGGCAAATAGAAATCCATCCCTATCCGACGGCGCACGCGGACGATTACCAGATTATTTATCTTCCTCAGGAGAAGCTCCTTATTGAGGCAGATCATGTCAGCGCTCGGCAAGGTGGGCAGATACGACCGGGCGATCTGCCTCGTCAACTCCTCGAAGGAATCGAAAGATTGAATTTGAACGCGGCAAGAATCGTTGCTATCCATGGAGATGTAGGATCGCTTCAGGACTTGCGCAACGCGGTCCGAGGCAGCGTCCGTTAGGAGAAGTGGGAGGGACATAACCAGCACCACTTTTCCTTCCGTTCCATTACTGGTTTAGCGAGGAGGAAAGAATCATGATGACCGGTATTAGAACCATTGTCCGTGCTGCCACTTTTTTATTCACCGTTACGAGTTTAGCGCTGTTCTATCAGTCTGCTGGGCTAGCTCAAGAACTAAAGCTGGCACACTTCATGTCTCCAAAGCATCCCATGGATGAATCGATGATGAGCCCATGGGCAGCCGAGGTGGCAAAGCTCAGCAACAGCAGCCTGAAAGTCCGCATCTACCCCGGTGGGGAGCTGGGCAAAGGACCGCAGGAACAATTCAAGCGCGCCGTCGATGGGATCGCCGACATCACCTTCGGCCTCCAGGGCTACACTTCTAAGCAATTCCCCAGAACGACCTTGATCGAACTCCCAGCAGTCGCTGCGGACGCGATAGCAGCAACGAACAAGATGTGGGATGTATTCGACAAGCACCTTGCCGTCGAGTACCAGCGCGTGAAAGTTCTTGCGCTATGGGGAAATGAGGGGCCGCTGCTCATGAGCCGGGATAAACCCATTCGCAAGATCGACGACCTCACGGGGATGAAGGTCCGCGTCCCTTCCAAGGATCAAGCCGATCTCATTGCAGCTTTGGGGGCAACTCCTGTGTCGATGCCAGCGAGCGACATGTACCGCGCCCTCAGCACCGGCGTTGTGGATGCGCTGATGGTGCCTTCCACAGTGATCAGCTCTTTTAAGATCGGCGAGGTAGCCAAGTACTATACCACTGGCCTCGTCTTTGGCCGCTCTCCTTTCTTCCTCGCAATGAACAAGCGAACTTACGACGGCCTTTCCAAAGAGCACAAAGCCATCATCGACAAGACGACGGGTCGCTCGCTCAGTCTGGTCGGCGCCAAAGTCTACGAAGAAGAAGGCGCTAAAGATCTCGACCGCGTCCGTAAGAGCGGAAAACACGAGGTCATTGCCTTCTCGCCTGAAGAGGCAAAGAAGGGCAACGCGCTTCTAGTCAAAGCCAGAGACCAGATTGTGGCGCGGTTGGAAAAAGAGGGCGTTCCGGCCAAGTCCATTCTCGCCGCCATGGGCGCCGCCAACTAACGAACCGTGGACGAAAAGTTCCGTCTCCTCGATCAGATCATCGGCAACGGCGTCCGACTCGCTGCCTTCATCAGCGGTCTAGCTCTTCTTTGGCTGATGGGGCTCACGATCATCGCCGTGTTCATGCGCTATGTTTTTAACGCGCCGATTTTAGGCGCTCAGGACCTATCCCAAGTAAGCCTCGTGGTTGTCGTTTTTCCCGCTATGGCGTACTGCGGCTGGACCGGCGGACATGTTGCTCTCGATTTGATCAGCTCGGCGATCAAGTCCTCTGCGCTGCGGCGGATAGACATGATCCTCTACGCGATGTGCGGCGTTCTGTTTGTCTACATTAGCTGGCAGACCTGGAGTCGCGCTGTTGACGCCTTGAAATACGGCGAGGCCACAAATCTGATCGAAATCCCACACGCGCCTTTCTTCTTCATTATCGCCATCAGTTCCGGACTCTACGCCGTCGTCCTGTTCGTTCAGGCGGTCAAGACCGCCATAGGCCGACCGAATACGCAGAAGCAATGACACCAACAGCGCTCGGCATTGCGGGTCTCGCGGGGCTCTTCGCGCTTCTTGCGCTCCGCATGCCGGTCGGCATCGCCATGCTCCTGGTGGGCTTTATCGGGTTTGGCCTTGTCAACGGCTGGGCGGCGGCGCTGGCATTGCTCGCAGGCGAGCCCTTTGTCATCTCGTCAAACTATGAGTTGATCGTGGTTCCTCTCTTTGTCCTGATGGGAAACCTTGCGACGGTCTCGGGGATGAGCCGTGATCTTTACTCGGCCGCTTACGCCTGGGTAGGCCACTGGCGCGGCGGACTCGCTTCGGCGACGATTGCCGCTTGTTCGGGCTTCGCCGCTCTTTCAGGTTCTTCCGTGGCTTCCGCGCTCACCATGGGACAGGTAGCGTTGCCCGAGATGCGCCGCTATAACTACGATTCCCGGCTGGCTACCGGATGCGTCGCTGCGGGCGGGACCCTGGGTATTTTGATCCCACCCAGCACCGGTTTCGTCATCTACGCAATCTTGACGCAAGAATCTATCGGCAGGCTTTTTCTGGCGGGCGTGTTTCCGGGTCTGTTGCTCACCGTCCTGTTTATTTTAACCATCTATATTCAAACTCGCATCAATCCGGATCTCGGCCCCGCCGGGCCAGAGATGGCCTGGAGCGCAAAGATAAAGGCAACCTCGCAGGCAGGCTTCATGACCGGCATTGTCGTCATCACGATCGGCGGCATCTATGGCGGCCTGTTTACTCCGACGGAAGCTGCTGGCATCGGCGCTTTTCTCGCTCTGCTACTCGGGCTGTTCCGTCGCAAGTTAACCATGGCCGCTCTATCGTCGATTCTGCTGCAGAGTGTGCGCACTACAGCACTGGTGTTTCTCATCCTTATTGGCGCCTTTATCTTCAGTCCTTTTCTTGCCCTGACCCACGTCGCTTCAAACCTGGTCGGGTTGCTGACGGGTTTAGATCTCCCCGGCCACGCGATTTTGTTCCTCGTCCTCTTTGTTTACATCATTCTCGGAATGTTCCTTGAGGGCTTCGCCATGTTGGTGCTTACCATTCCCATCGTGCATCCGTTAATTACGGCATTGGGTTTTGACCCGATCTGGTTTGGCGTTTTGATCGTGATCGTGCTCGAAATGGGGCTGATCAGCCCGCCGGTGGGAGTCAATGTCTACGTCGTCAAGGGCGTCGCGGAGGATGTTTCCATGGGCCAGATTTTTTCCGGCATCATTCCGTTCTGGATCGCCATGGCCGTGGGACTCGTTATTCTTATCGCATTTCCACAAATAGCGCTTTTCCTGCCGAACAGCATGATCGAGTAAGAGGTGACAACTGTGGGATTGCGCTACAAACGGGTGAGAATCAGGTCTCACCAGAGCGGTGAAAAGCTACGTTGTTATATCGCGAGCGGCTCTCCGTTCAGGCTGACCGAAGTCTTCACCGGGACCGGATTGATGAGCGATTGAAGCGTGAAACAGGTCTGCTCGCCCATCTTGATCAAGTGGCGGATCTTCTCCGGTGGCTCGCTGGACTCGACTTCAATATGAGTCTCGAGGCCGAGAGCGCCGCCTCGCAAGCTGCCTTGCAGCGCAGATCCCTTCATGAAGAAGCGCGTGATCTGTTTGAGCCGGATCGACTTGACGTCAAGTTTTGTGATTTTCCCGAACCGGGAAAGTTGCGTGAGCATTCAGAAGGCAATGCCAGCACTGAAATAGGCGAGCGGCGGCGGCGCAGTGTCCTCACCGGCGAGATACGCGCCCTCGTCGCAGATGATCGAGAACGTACTGCCCTCGGGTTGCTCCAGCGTCACGATCGCTCGCTTTTTCATGCCCTCGAGACTCTCCGCCTCGATGGCTACCCGCAGCTCGCGGTCCTGATGAGGTTGTAGACTCCCGGGAACAGCGCCAGGTTTAGCTGTTCGGGAAGCAATTTTTTTTACGATCTCTTCCATAGCCGCTCCTTTCAATGCATTAACCGCCGGTCGCTCCAGGTTGATCAAGTTTCGGTCAAGGCTTCTTTCTGCGAAATTTCTCAGGATCAAATTCTGCGCCGTTCAGTACGAACTTGCGTTCCACGGGCACCGGATTGAGAATGCTCTGCAAGACAAAACAGCCATTCTCGGCATTCCTCACTACTGCGGCTACTTTCTCCGCCGCCTCCGTGGAGTCTAATTCACATCGGGTTTCGAAACCTAGGCCGATGGCCCGTACAGTCTCACCCAGAACCGAACCTTCGCTTTTGAAACGAGCCGTCACAAATACCTTGGCTTTGGCGATTTGAGTCTTCATCATTTCCCCGTACCGGGAAATCTGTGTGAGCAGTCAAAAGCTAAGTGACAGGGCAAGATAGGCGAGCGGCGACGGCGCCGAGTTGTCACCTCCCCTGGCTTCATCGCAATACACCGTAAAGCCTCTCGCGTGTCCTTCCTTGCGCATTCTCTCTAGCGTTTTTGCGTCCGCCTCAATCGTGATTTCCCTTTTAACCTGGATGTCCTCTGCCATACCGCTTCTCCTTTCAGCGTATTTCGCTATTGCGCGTCTCCGGCGATTTAGTTGCGTTGCAAGTAGTCTTTGACGTCTCTACCTTAGCAAATGTCAATTGCTCACCTGTTCACTGCGCCGACCTCTTCTTTTCAGCCGCCTCGGGGTTAATCGCCCGAACCAACCTTCCTTCCATATAGCTGAAAATATTCTCTACCGCATTTTCCGCAAACTCTGCAAACCCTTTGTGAAAAACTTTGCGAGATAATATCCTCGTCTCAACCCGGGTGGACGGAGCTCACTCGCTCAGATCGATGCGTCCCGGCTGTGGAGCTTGTTGACTGCGGCGTTCCATTGCGCGCGCGAAGTCGTCTACGGCTTGCTGTCCGGCTCGCGCCAGACCTTCTTGCAATCTAGCTGGATCGTTCCACGGGTAATCCACGAGTTCTGCGTAAAAGGGCGGGCTTGAGATCCTCACGGCGTCGCACCCTCGTATTTCAGCACGACTCTCGATAAATTTTATGAAGCGCTTTTTGCGGGTTTGGGAAAAAGAGCTACAGATTTCTTAATCGCAATAAATTCTTGGGTGGGGATTCTCATTTTCGGTTTATCTGTGCTGGCTGTCATAACTGGTACGGGTCTTGCCGTAGCCTAATTGGCGGCGGGCGTGTTTGTACCCGCGCAAATTTCCATGATCAATGTTAACAAGCTCTTTCGCAGGCTATCTATTCGGGCCAAACTGGTCATCGCCTTCGTTTTCCTTGGGGTGGTGCCAGTGGCCGTGGTGGGAGGGTACGGAGCAGTTTTCTCCTTCTTGCTTCTCAGCGAGCGTCTCCTGGATCAGGTTAAGTTCGGTGTAACCACAAAAGCTGGAGACATCCAAAACTTTTTAAGCAACGTTAAAGAGGATGTCTTGTTTCTGAGCCGGCTACCAACTTTCCGTCAGTTAATCGATCTTCCAGATACAGCCAGCGCGGCAAGACAGCCCTTGGTAAACCGGTTAGGCGGCGAATTTTTAGCCTTCTCGCGGGCGCATAAAGCCTATTACCAGGCGAGGTATATTGACCAGCACGGCATGGAGATTGTGAGGGCCGACTTCGACGGCAACCAAAGTTACCTCACACCCCCGGACCAGCTCCAGAATAAGGAAGATAGGTACTATTTCCGCGAAGCCATTCAGGTACCCTCAGATGAGGTGTACG
>JACPFE010000639.1 GCA_016183145.1 Deltaproteobacteria bacterium
ACGTCATTGGCATTGCGCTTAGCACTATGCTCTTCGCGCCCCGCGTTCTAAGTGCTATGTTCTTGGCTGTTCACGTTCCGAGTGACGGTTCAAGCCACCAGAATCCGCACCAGTCAACTCAGAAGTATGGCAATGCTTTCTGCTTCAGAGTAAGGTTCAGAGTTGTGATCCTGCTCGAACTGCTCAAGCAACCCGAGGGCAAAACGTTGGAGTTCAAGCGGGACTTATCGTCGCCAGACGGCGTGCTGCGCTCGATCATTGCATTTGCCAATACCGCGGGCGGCACATTGCTTATCGGGGTGGAGGACAAGTCGAGGCACGTGCGCGGCGTCAAGGAGCCGCTCGCCATGGAGGAGCGCTTGGCCAATCTGATCAGCGACAACATCGCACCGCGGCTGGTGCCTGAGTTGGAAATGCTCCCCTGGCGGCAGCGCACGCACGTCCTTGCCTTGCAGGTGTTTCCAAGCTCCGCACGGCCCCACTATCTGAGGGCTTCTGGATTGGAAAACGGCGCTTACGTACGAGTGGGCTCCACCAACCGCCGTGCGGATGCCGAGATGATTGCGGAACTGCGGCGGTTTGCGCGGGGGGAAAGCTTCGATGAACAACCGTTGCCGGACCTCGACTCTGAAGCGCTCGACTTCAGAGTAGCTTCCGAGCTGTTTGCTCCAGTACGCCGCCTAAAACCTCACGACCTGGAGACACTGAAATTGATCACAAGACATCAAGGCCGGAAGGTGCCAACGGTGGGCGGCATATTGCTTTTTGGCAAAGAGCGGGAGCGATATTTTCCAGATGCATGGATACTAGCGGGCCGATTCCAGGGAAAAGATCGCAGCCGTATCGTCGATACCGTGGAGATCCGAGACCACTTGCCGCTCGCAGTGGAACAGGCCATTGCGTTTGTCCGTAAGCATGACACACGGGCCGCGGAAATTGGCACCGTGCGGAGAACCGAGCGCTGGGGCCTGCCGCCGACAGCCGTGCGGGAAGCGGTGATCAACGCCGTGGTTCATGCGGATTATGCCCAGCACGGCGCTCCGATCCGAATTTCGGTATTTGACGACCGCTTGGAGGTCGAAAACCCCGGTCTGTTACCATTCGGTCTTACGATCGAAGACCTCCGCCATGGCATATCGAAGCTGCGAAACCGAGTCATAGGGCGGATCTTTCATTTGCTCGGGCTGATCGAGCAGTGGGGCAGCGGTATCGAGCGGATGACAGTAGCCTGCCGCGACGCCGGGCTGGACACACCGCTGTTAGAAGAGATCGGCACGCATTTCCGAGTCTCGTTGCACTCGGCGCGCAAATATACGCCCCGTGTCGATGAGATTGAAAAGGCGATTCTCGACGCGATGGCGGGCGGCAAGGGATTATCCACTCAGCAAATCGCCGCCAAGATCAAACGTTCGGCGCGGGCCACCCGCACACGCTTGCTTGCACTGGTTGCGCGCGGTCTGGTAGCTGAAGTCGGCACGAGTCCGCAAGACCCCAAACGGAAGTATTTCCCTATGGACCGGGGATGAGGCGATTAAAGATTTCCAAATGGAATAAGTTCGCGCAATGAGCGGAATTTTGATTGGCAATCATTTGGTCGAGAAATTGGCATCGACTGACGCTGCGTTTTTGACCTAAATGGTATGTCCCATCACCTGTACCGAGGCAGCCGATGGGCAGCCGATGAGGTTCGAGCTGGTGGTGAATCTCAAGACGGCGAAGCAGATCGGCGCGACCATCGACCCCAACCTGTTGGCATGGGCGAACCAAATCATCCGGTGAGGCGAAATGCGTGAGGCGAGGGGCAATAGTCAAAAGCCACAAGTTATTATTCTTTGCGGACATGCGATGGAGCCGAGGGTCTCAGGGCGGGATTGGGAATTTGGCGCGAGGATATAGCATGGTGAAACATGAATCTACGTGACATGCCCGTCATCGGACATTTCGTCGGGCGCCGGCGCGGGCGGCTGGTGCGCGACTACTTCCTTATTTCGGTGGCGCTGATCGGCGGCGGATTGATTCTCAGCGGCGCCGTCGAGATCTATTATCGCTACTACGAGACCCAGGAGCAACTGGCGCTCTTTCAGAAGGAAGTGGCCACCGGCGCCGCCTTCAAGATCGAGCTCTTCGTCGCAGAGATTCACAACATCTTGAGAAGCGCCACGCGCAGCCGGGAGATCGCGCCGCGGGGGCTCACCGACGAATTCCGCTTCGAGCTGGAAAAGCTGCTGTTGATCGCGCCGTCGATCACCGAGGCGGTGGCGCTGGATCGCAACGGCGGGGTCCAGGTGCAGGCTTCGCGCTTGCGCACCGTTCTTCCTGAAGCCAAGAAGGAACAACCCCCCACGCTCCCCTTCGAGGAAGCAAAAAAGGGGCAGTCTTTCTTCGGCCGGGTGTACTTCGTGCGCGGCTCGGAGCCCTACATGACCATCGCCGTGCCCATCGAGCGGTTCGCCGGCGACGTCATCGGCGTGCTCCAGGCCGAGGTCAATCTCAAATACATCGGCGAGGTCGTGTCGGCCATCAGGGTCGGCAAGGCCGGTTACGCCTACGCGATCACCCGCTACGGCGAGCTGCTCGCCCACCCGGACATCAGTCTGGTCTTGCAGCGTCGCAAAGCGAACGAGCTCGAACAATCCAAGGTCGCGTTCGGCGACCGCGCCAGCCAGCCCAAGACCAACGTGATCGTGGCGCAAAGCCTCCAGGGGAGAAAGGTCTTCAGTTCCTTCGCGGTCATGCAGGCCTTGGGGTGGGCGGTGATCATCGACCGGCCGGTGGAGGAGGCCTACGAGACGCTCTACGCTTCCATGTTCAGGACTTCGACGTTATTTCTGATCGGCCTCGGCCTCGCGCTCCTGTCAAGCCTCTACCTCGCGCGCCGGGTGGTGCGTCCCGTATCCGTCCTGCGCGCGGGCGTGGAGCGCATCGGCACCGGCGATCTCGGTTACCGCCTCGAATTGAAAACCGGCGACGAGATCGAAGTCCTGGCCGACGAGTTCAACAAGATGACTGCGCAACTCCAGGAGTCCTATGCCGGCCTGGAGCAAAAAGTCGAAGACCGTACCCGCGAGCTCACCGAGGCCCTGGAGCAGCAGACGGCGACCAGCGAAGTGCTACGCGTGATCAGCGGCTCGCCGACCGACGTTCAACCTGTTTTCGAAACAATCCTGGCGGATGCCCTGCGTATCTGTGAAGCCCACTATGGAGGGATATTCAGGTTTGACGGCGAGGCCTTTCAGTATACCGCGAGCTCCGAGGTATCGCCGGAACTTCTCGCCTACCTAAAAAGCAATCCGATAAAGCCTGGACGGCAGAGCGCCTTGCGGCGCGTCGGCCTGGAACACCGGCCGGTCCACATACCCGATGTTCTCGCCGATACCGAGTGCGAGCTTCCCGAAGCCTACCGCCAGGAGGGCATGCGCACGGCTCTGGCGGTGCCGTTGCTCCGCGAGAACGCGCTCATCGGCGCGATTACCATTCACCGCCGCGACGTCAGACCCTTCAGCGAAAAGCAAATCGCCCTCCTCCAGACCTTCGCCGACCAGGCGGTGATCGCGATTGAAAACGTCCGGCTGTTCCAGGAAATTCAGGAGAAGAACTAGCAGCTTGAGACCGCCAACCGCCACAAGTCGCAATTCCTCGCCAACGTCAGCCACGAGCTGCGCACGCCGCTCAATTCGATCATCGGCTTCACCCGTATCGTACAGCGCAAAACCGAGACGCAAATCGAAAAGCTGCAAAAGGACAATCTGCAAAAGGTGCTGATCAGCTCGGAGCATCTATTGAGCCTGATCAATCAGTTGCTCGATCTCGCCAAGATCGAGGCCGGGCGCATGGAAACCTACGCCGAGACCTTCAAGCTCGACGAAATCATCCGGGTGGCCACCACCACGATGGAGCCGCTGCTGAAAGACGGCCGGGTCAAGCTGGTGACCGAGATCGCGCCGGACATCCCGCCGCTCAAAACCGACCGCGACAAGCTTAAGCAGTCGGTGCTCAATCTCTTGAGCAACGCCGCCAAGTTCACCGAGCAGGGCGAGATCAAAGTCGCGGCATGGCGTGACGACGGCATGCTCAAGCTCGCGGTCTCCGACACCGGCATCGGCATGGAGAAAGAGGCGCTGGATATGATCTTTGAGGAGTTCCGCCAGGCGGACATGTCGAGCACGCGCAGGTACGGCGGCACCGGCCTCGGCCTGGCGATCGTGAAAAAGTTCATCAACTTGATGGGCGGCGAGATCGTCGTTGAGAGCGAAGTCGGCAAAGGTTCCAAGTTCACGATCACGCTGCCGATGGAACTCAGAAAGTGAGGAGTCAGGCGTGAAAGGTGAGGGGATTTTGAATTTTCGCTTCACTCCCCAGAATTCCCTCTCCCTCTGGGAGAGGGCGAGGGTGAGGGCCAGAGTGACGACAACGTCAGTATGCGCCACCCTCACCTGTATCCTCTCCCTCCAAGGGAGGGCGAGGAAGTTGTTTTTCGGGCCAAAGGTGAATGTTAGCGAATGGAGCGAACCATGATTAATCAATTCAACAAGGGATGGACCCGCAGAAATTTTCTCAGCGCGGCGGCCCTCGCCGGAGCCGGAACTCTTCTTGGACTGCGATCTGACACGTTAGCCGCCGAGCCGCCGCAGGCCGGGAAAGTTTATCGGCTAGGTTATTTGTTCGTAGGGCTCCAACCTCCAAAAGAATTTCTCGAAGCTATGGGCAGGCTCGGCTACGTGGAGGGCAAAAACATTATCTTCGAATTTCGCTCCGCGGAAGGAAAGGAGGAGCGACTTCCCGCCCTTGCGGCTGAGCTGGTCAGACTCAATGTTGATGTCATCGTGGCTCCCGGCGTGCGCCCGACGCGGGCGGCCAAGGATGCCACAAAGACGATCCCCGTAGTTTACATGGGGGGAAATGACCCGGTCGCTCTAGGTCTTGTCGCTAGCTGGGCGCGGCCAGGCGGGAACGTCACAGGGATCACTGAAATTTCTCACGAATTGACGGGAAAACGGTTGGAGTTGCTGAAGGAAGCTTTCCCCAAGACGTCCGGCGTAGCGGTTCTGGTTAGGGTGGGCGGGCGCAGCGGCGCAAGCCGACTGAAAGAAATTGAGGTCGAAGCCAAGGCTTTGCGGCTTAAGCTTCAGAGCCTTGAGGTGCGTGGGGCCAGCGATTTCGACAAAGCATTCTCTACCCTCGCCAAGAACCAGTCCCGCGCGCTCATTGAGGTGCCGAACACGTTGTTTCATACCAACCGTAAACGGATCGTGGAGTTGGCAACCCAAAAACGGTTGCCGGCGATTTTCCATTCGCGAGACTTTGTCGATGCGGGCGGACTGATGTGCTACGGGGAAAGCACCGTCGAGACGCTACGGCGGCTGGTCACCTACGTCGACAAGATTCTGAAGGGAAGAAAGCCAGCCGATTTGCCAATCGAGGGGCCGATGAGGTTTGAGTTTGTAGTCAATCTGAAGGCGGCAAAGCAGATTGGCGTAACGATTCCGCCCAACGTGCTGGTGAGAGCGAACGAGGTGATCCGATGACAGTTGTTAGCGGTCAGTCGTCAGCAAATAGCAGGGGAAAAAGACACATAGATAAAACATTCTGCGTCAGAGTTTTGGGGTCTCATTCCGAACAATCCAAAAGCGGCCCCGCGGACGAAAATCCAAAATTGTAGTGGGAGATTTCTATGAGTAACCGACGCTTCGATCAGTGGAGCCGACGAAAGTTTTTGGGCACAGCAGCGGTCGCCGGCGCTGGCGCCCTGTTGGGCTTTCCATCCGAGCCAGGCACCGCCGAGCCGCCGCCCGAGACGACGAAGGTCAGGTTGGTCCAGAGACCAAGCATCTGCGTAGCTCCAGAGTACCTCGCGGAAGATTTCTTGCGGGCCGAAGGTTTTCTTGATGTCCAATACATTAAAAAACAAGGTCCAAAAGAGATTGAGCCGGCCCTGGCTGCCGGCGAGGCCGACATTACTCTACACTTTGCGGCGCCGAACATCCTCCGAATAGATGCAGGCGACCCTATCGTGATTTTAGCAGGAGGGCACATCGGCTGCTTCGAGCTGTTCGGAACGCAGCGGGTCCGCGCGATCCGTGATTTAAAAGGCAAGACCGTTGCAATACTAGAGCTGGGTTCAAGCCAGCACGTCTTCATCGCTAGCATGGCGGCCCACGTGGGGCTGGATCCCCGCAAGGACATTAACTGGGTGACGCAGCTACCCGCCGAATCGATGCGGCTTCTCGCCCAAGGGAAGATCGACGCCTTCCTGGGATTTCCGCCACAACCACAGGAGCTCCGGGCGAAGAAGGTCGGCCATGTGATCGTCAACAGCATGCTGGATAAGCCGTGGTCCCAATACTTTTGCTGTATGGTAACAGCGAACAAGGATTTCGTCCGCAAAAATCCCGTGGCGACTAAACGGGCGCTGCGGGCGATCCTGAAAGCCTCTGATATGTGCGCCCGAGAGCCAGAGCGAGTCGCCCGTTTCCTCGTGGACAAGGCTTACACGGCGAACTACGACCTAGCGGTTCAGACGATGCAGGAGATGCAGATGGCCTACAGCCACTGGCGGGAGTACGATCCGGCAGACACGCTACGTTACTATGCCCTGCGGCTTCATGAGGCCGGGATGATCAAGTCGAGCCCGCAGAAGATCATCGCGCAGGGGACCGACTGGCGGTTTTTGAGGGAGCTTAAGAAGGAGCTGAAAGCGTGAGCGAAAAGCGGTGAGGAGTGAGGAGTCAGGTGTGAAGAGACAGAGTCCAGAAATCCCTCACCCTTGCCCACTCCCTAAGGG
>JACPFE010000608.1 GCA_016183145.1 Deltaproteobacteria bacterium
CTTGGTGCCATGAGCCAATTCTGGTTCCGGGTGAAAACTGTGAGCCTTGACGACTCCCGTAAATGTCAAACTTTACGAGTCCTCCAGCAAAGCTGGAGGTTTACCTCTGATTAATTACCCTTAGTATCGCTGGTAACGTCGCCGCCGGTACTTCCGGAAAAAAGCAATCAGCAAAACCCCCGCGATGAAGCCGCCGATATGGGCGGCGTAGGCAACCCCGCCAGCGTTGGGATCGATAGGAACCATAGCCTGGCTGAGAATTTGCCAACCGATCCAAAAGATCAAGAAGAACCAAGCGGGGAGATGAACCACCGTCAAAAAAATCCCCAGCGGCACGAGTGTTTTGATCCTGGCGCGCGGATGGAGAATCAGGTATGCGCCGAGGATGCCGGACACCGCTCCGGAAGCTCCGATGGTCGGAACGGTCGACGACGGCTGCATCAAGATGTGGGCGCCACCAGCGAGAATGCCCGTGAGCAGGTAGAAAAGGATAAAACGCAGATGCCCCATGCTATCTTCCACGTTGTTGCCGAAAATCCAGAGATAGATCATGTTGCCGATCAGATGCATCCAGCCGCCGTGCAAGAACATCGAGCTCACAAGTGTCGCATAGCCGCCGACCGGAAAAACTCCATGCGTGAGCGCCGCCGGCACCAATCCGAGTTGGTAGATCAAAGCCTGCTCCAAGCGCGGATCGACCAACAGCAACGAAAGTTGATAGAGAAAGGCGACGACGTTCGCCGCAACCAAGGCGATTGTAATGACCGGCCATAGGACCGTCGGATTTTCGTCGCCCAACGGAATCAAGCGCTTTTCTCCTTATTAGGCATAAATCATAAGAGGCCGTCGATGGAAAGACTGCCGTTCCTCACCGCGCCGAGGAAACGCCTCACGGCCAAAGTTTCTTTAGTTTTTCCCGCCGTCTTCTCTCGGTTTTTGAGAGCTGATTAGGATTTCCGCCGCGCCGAGGGGCAACATCCGTCTCATCGTCGTCAGTATCGGCGAGGGGCATGTCGAGGCGGCGAAGAATGGCGGCAAATTCTCCGGCGTAAATCGCCACCGCGCCAAACTTTTCGACGGCAGTGCGCACTTCTCGGTCCGAAGTCACCACCACACAGCCGCTGCCCCTCTGGCGCGCCATGCGAACGATCACGTTGTCGGCCTTCTCTCCCTGCCGCGAATAGACAACGTTGACACCGTCTCGCTTTTCTTCGACCTCGTGAGCCCAGCCGGAGCGCCAACCGTCGAAGACGACGACAAGCCCGAACGCTTTCATCGTTTTATAGAGCGATAGCCGGTGAATAAGCCAGTCGCGCTTTTGCTCGAGCGCGCCGCGCAATCCTTGATCGCTGCCGATCAAGTTATAGCCGTCGATAATGATGTCCATTTTTTGGGCCGACAAAGACTGTCATGGGATTTCGTCAGTACAATAGTGATCCTATTTACCGGTTGTTAAAATAGCAAAAAACAGGTAGAAACAGAGCGATTTTATCATGGAGGTTTGGGCAGGTTGGGTATAGTTATAAAAAAAGCTAGTAGAATCAGCGAGTTGCCGCCTTATTTGTTCGCCGAGATCGATCGCAGAAAACGTGATGCTCTGGGCCGGGGCGTCGATTTGATCGACCTTGGTATCGGCGATCCTGACATCCCGACTCCGCCGGTCATCGTCGAGAAACTGATCGAAAGCGCGAGCAAGCCGGTTAACCACCGCTACCCGAACAGCTTGGGCATGGCGGAGTTTCGCGACGCCGTGGCGAATTGGTATCAGCGTCGTTTCAACGTCAAACTCGATGCTGGCAAGGAAGTAGTCTCCTTGATCGGATCGAAGGAAGGCATCGGTAACATGGCGGTTGCCTTCGTCGAACCGGGCGACATCGTCTTGGTCGCCAGCCCCTGCTATCCGGTCTATCACATCGGGACGGCGTTCAACGGCGGAAAAATTTATTTCTTACCGCTGAAAAAACAAAACCAGTTTCTGCCGGACCTGGATTCGATCCCGGCGGAGGTCGCCAAACAGGCCAAACTCCTATGGATCAATTATCCGAATAATCCCACCGCGGCGGTGGCCGATAAAGAGTTTTTCAAAAAGGTCGTCGATTTCGCCAATAAAAATAACGTGATCATCTGCCACGACGCCGCCTACACCGAAATGGGATACGACGGCTATCGCCCCATGAGTTTTCTCGAAGTCGACGGCGCGAAAGAAGTCGCCATCGAGTTCCATTCTCTCTCGAAGACTTTCAACATGACTGGCTGGCGCATCGGCATGGCCGTCGGCAACGCCGACCTGGTCGGTGGTCTGGCGCAGGCCAAGTCCAACCTGGACTCCGGTATTTTTCAGGCCGTCCAGGAAGCCGGCATCGAAGCGCTCAAGCTGGGCGACAGCATCGTGGAGCCATCGCGAGCGATTTATCAGGAACGGCGCGATATTTTAGTTGACGGCCTGCGCACCGCGGGCCTCGAATGCGAAAAGCCACGGGCGACGTTTTACGTCTGGGTCGCCGCGCCGAAAGGGCTATCGTCCGCAGATTTCACCACCAAGTTACTAGAAGAAGCGGGAGTCGTCACCACGCCGGGCAACGGGTTCGGAGCGGCCGGCGAAGGTTACGTCCGATTTACCGTTTGCGTCAGCAAAGAAAGACTGAAGGAGGTCGCGGAAAGAATCCGACGCGTCAAGCTTTAGGATCTTTCCGGGCGCGCGCGCCATGGTAAATGCCGTAGCCCATCAGGTGTACATCGGGGTCGGTTCCAACGTCGGCAACAAGAAGGAAAACTTCTTGGAGGCCCTCAGCCGCGTGGCTAAGCTGCCGGATACCAAGATCGTCAAGGAATCCTCCCTCTATGAAAGCGAACCGATCGGCGATGCCAAGGAGTGGTATGTCAACGGCGCCATCGAGATCGAAACCAAATTCAAGCCCGACATGCTCTTGAAGAAATTCAAGAACATCGAGCGCGCCATGGGACGCAAGAAGGTCAAAAAGCGCTGGGGCGCGCGTATCATCGATCTCGATATTTTGTTATATGACGCCGCGATCGTGAACAAGAAAAACCTGAGAATCCCCCACCCGGAGATGTCGAGCCGAAAGTTCGTTTTACTGCCGCTGAGCGAGATCGCGCCGCAAGTGATCCATCCGGAGCTGGGGGTGACGATCTCCGAGCTCTTGATCAATGTAAAGGACGACAAAAAGATCCATCTGTATCACGCTTAGTTCGGATCTCGACCGTCAGGACCGACCCGTTGCTACTGCGCCTCCTATTCATAGTTCTCATCGTCTATATCGTGATATTCGCCATCAAGGCTTATCTCGCCGGAGCCAGGTCCGCCAAACGCACTCGTTCCGCTACCCCAGAGGGCGAGGAAATGGTCCTCGACCCACAATGCCAAACCTACGTACCCAAGAGAGAAGCGATCATGCAGGCGGGCAACTATTTCTGCAGCCAGGAATGCGCGAAGCTTTTTCTATCCCGCTAACCCGGAGCATTTACCGTGGAGACCCACATGCAAGCCCGTGGCACCTTCCACTACGCCCGTGGGGCGAAATCCTGAGCGAGCCCCCCCGGCCAAGGCCGGGGCTCTAGTCGAAGGGTTAAACCTCACTCTCACCGGGAGGCGGGTCATCCCCATCTGGCGATCAAACCGAGCAAGTCGCAGACGCGATTGGAATAGCCCCATTCGTTGTCGTACCAACTGAGGCACTTGAGATATTTGCCGCCGGTGACGCTGGTAAACGCCGGGTCGAAAATCGAAGAGTGCGAGTTACCGATGACGTCCGACGAAACCACCGGCAGTTGCATGAATTGCAAAATACCCTTCATCCGTTTCGATTCGGCGGCGGCTTTGATCACGGCATGAACGTCCTCTACGCTCACGCGCTTGGCCAGTTCGACGAACAAATCGACGACCGAGCCATCGGGCACCGGGACCCGCGCGGCGATGCCGTCCAGCCGCCCTTTCAGCTCCGGCAAGACCTGGCCCACCGCCTTCGCCGCGCCCGTAGAGGTCGGAATGATATTCTCCGCCGCGGCGCGGCTGCGCCGCCAATCGGAGTGCGGCACGTCGGCCAGGCGCTGGTCGTTGGTATAGGCGTGCACGGTATTCATGACGCCTTCGACGATGCCGAAGGAATCATGGAGCACCTTCGCCAGCGGCGCCAGACAATTGGTGGTGCAGCTGGCGTTCGAAATCATCCGGTGCTCCGGCTTGAGCCCGTCATCGTTGACACCGAGCACAACGGTATAATCGATCTCGTCCTTCGCCGGAACCGTCAGCACCACCCGCTTGGCGCCGGCATCCAGATGCTTGCCGAGCTGTTCTCTGCTGGTGAATATTCCCGTCGATTCTATGACGACATCGATAGCGAGTTCGCCCCACGGCAGCTTGAGCGGCTCCTTTTCGCGAAGCATGCGGGTGCGGCCGTGCGAGGTGACCAGCTCATCGCCTTCGAGCCGCAAGGCGCCCTGGAAGCGACCCATCACGGTGTCGTAATTAAGCAGGTAGCGCAACGCGTCGTGGTCGAAAACGTCGTTGATGGCGACCAGCTCGGCATCCGCGCGCTTATCGAGAATACGGAATACGGACCGGCCGATGCGGCCGAAGCCGTTAATCGCAACTCTCATTTCGCACCTCCGCTGCCATCGAGCCTGCCATACTGCCGGACCACGTCGAGCACCCGGCAGGCATGACCCAGACTCTCGTACCAGGCCAGCACTTTGACGATGCGCTTTCCGGCTTTGATGGTCGCGCGCGCATCGAAGAGCAACGATTGCCGGCAACCGATGACATCGGAAGAAACGATCGGATCATCGGTGGCGCCGATCAAGGCCGGTTGCTCGGCGGCGGCGGCGCGCATCGCCTCGTTCACTTGCTCGACCGTGACGCCGCCATCCTGCATCACGCAGTTAAGATCCAGCAACGAGCCCCGTTGCACCGGCACGTTGAGAGCGTAACCGCTCAATTTGCCGGCAAACTTCGGCAAGACGAACTCCACCCAGCGCGCCGACTCGTTATTGTTGGGAATAATATTTTGCGCCGCGGAGCGGCTGCGGCGAAAGTCCTCATGAGCATAATCCTGCAACGACTGATCGCTCGAATAGGCATGGACCGTGGTCATCGACGCGCAGTCGACGCCTAGGGCTCGATCCAGAGAGCGCAATAAAAGCGCAAATGCGTTGGTGGTGGCGGAGCCGGCGGAAATTATTTTGTCCGCGACCGCCGCGCTGCTCTCATTGATTCCCGGTATGACGATGCGGTCGATGGGCTCCGCCGGCAGCGACGCCAAAATGACTCGCC
>JACPFE010000609.1 GCA_016183145.1 Deltaproteobacteria bacterium
ATGTTTACCTCTTCGCCTTCCACGGCACAGCCCTGCTGTTGGCGTTCGAAGAAACCAAGAAACACTTCCGGCGCAAAGGCTACCCATTGGAGTATTTGGGTTAACTTGTTAACAAGCCGGATTAGCTGGCGGATATCGCAACCGAGTTGGATTTGATTGGCGGATCCGTCCCAGGAAACCTGGCACGCAGCATTTATCTCTGCCTAATGCGGCTCACTCAATAACGAGCCGAACGGCAAATTCAATGTAAACAACAAAACCCGGGCATCAACTCATGACTAAGAAAATCCGTGGAAACGCTACCTGGATTAAGACAATGAAACGAACGAAACCTCGCGGCTCGGCGAGTCGCGGTGGCTGATAGCAGGTGGTTATCTCGTGCCTTGAATCGTTGCGATGCCGGGGCTAGGATAATGCCATGTTAGATTGGTCGACTTGCCCGGCAGTTGAGCGTGATCCAGACCGCGTAAGCGGCGCATGGGTGTTTCGTGGCACGCGCGTCCCGGTCTCAGCTCTCTTTGAGAACCTCGAAGATGGTGTCCTGATCACGCAATTTGTGGAGTGGTTTCCGGGTGTCACCGTCGAGCAGGTGCGCGCGGTTCTCGGCCACGCAGCCAAGAGCCTGGCCTTGCCGGGGAGTTATAAGGAAGTGGAGATCCCGTGAGGTCGGCCAACGACAGCTCGATATAGTGATCTGAGTTCGGGTTAATCTTCCCGTTACAACTTGTAGCCAATCTTCCGCTTTAATGACCAGGATTTCCCTGTGGCCGGGAGCGCATCTTTTCGAGCCAGAAGGTGAGCGCGAGGCCGACGACGCTGGCGCCCGTGATCGTGTAAAAGCCCGAGCTGAAGTGACCGGTCTGGTCCTTGAGCGCGCCGAGCAGATAGGTAAAGCTGAACGCGCCCAGGTTGGCGAGAAAGTTTCCGAAGCCCGACAGCGTCCCCATCATCCGGGCGCCGTACCGTTCCAGCGGCAGAGCGAAGATCGGTCCGAAGTAAAACTGCACGAACATGGCGTTGATCATGATCAGTGCGATCAGCAGCGCGCCCCAACTGACCGGGATCAGTGCGGCGGTGGTCACGGCGAGGACGACTAGCGAAATCGCCATGATCGCCGTCGGTTGCCGCAGTTTGTCGGACAGATAGCCGCCCAGCATGTTCGACGGCGCGATCAACAGGGTGCGCAGCGCCAGGATAAATCCGGTTGTCCCCAGCGCCAGCCCTTTCTCATCGATCAGCAAACTGGGCAACCAAAAGGCGATCCCCTGAATGGTACCGAGCCGGATAAATTGGATCAGCCCACAAACCAACATGAACGGATCGCGGAAAAAACGCAGCGCATCGAGCAGGCCGACTTGCCGCGCGGGCTCCGCGCCGGCGGGCCCGCGGCCATGCCACAGGTAAGCGAGTGACGAGAGCATTCCCGCCAAGCCGAAAGAAAGAAAAGGAAAGCGCCAGTTGAAATGCTGCGCCAGCCATGGAGCGACGCTATTGATCAACAGTTGACCCGAGAAGATCCCGACCAGGGATAAGCCCATGGCAGTGGCGCGCCGTTCCGCACCGAACCGGCTCGCCAGCAGAGCGAGCCCGGACTGAAAAAGAAAAGCATGAAAGACGCCGGCCAAGGTCTGGTTGAGAAATGCCTGGCCGTAGTCGCCAACCAGGCCGAAGGTAAGCAAAAGAACAGTGGTGCCGAAGCCGCCGATAAGAAAGGTCTGTTTAAGCCCGTAGCGGTCGGCGAGATAGCCCGCCGGGATCTGCATCAGCGCGTAGGAAAAGATATTGGCGGCGGCGAGCGAACCGCTTTGCGTAAAAGAGAGAGCGAGATCGTTTCGAATCGGGGGCAAAAGCAGCGCGATGGCGCTGGCGGATATCGTCTGGAAGCTCTCCAAGAGCAGGATCAGGAAAATCTGCACGCCCGTTTTCTACCCTTCGACTCGAGCCCCGGCCTTCGCCGGGGACTCTTGCTCAGGATTCCGCCCCACGGGCGTACTGGAAGATGCCACGGGCTTGCCCGTGGGGCTCCACCGTTTAAGGCGGCGCAACGGGCGCCGGTCTTATCGACCCTTGCCGGTTTCCTGCAACGCCAGCAGGATTTTTTCCGGGGTCAGTGGAAGATCGAAGATCCTCGCGCCGACGGCATCGTAGATTGCATTGGCAACCGCCGCCGGCACGGGAACGATGGATGGCTCTCCTATCCCTTTTGCGCCGAACGGTCCGCCCTCAGCGGCATGCTGTACCAAATGCACCTCCACTCGCGGCGCATCGAGTGAACTGAAAATCTTGTAATCCAGGAAAGTGGGGTTAAGCATCTTGCCGTTCTTAAAAACGCACGCTTCGCTGAGGGCCTGGCCGAGACCTTGAATCACGGAACCCTGAACTTGGCCGCGCACCGATAAGGGATTGATTGCGGTGCCGACATCCTGAGCCGCGATATAGCGAAGTACTTTGACGCCGCCGGTTTCCGGGTCCACCTCGACGTCGGCCACGTGGACGGAGAAGGCCGGTTGGTTGGGAAATTGCGCCGCCGATTGAACGCTCACAATCGGCCCGCGCTTGTGCGTCAAGGACAACTGCGCGACCTGCCCCAGAGAAAGTCCCTTCTCTTTCGTGCCTCTGACGTAAACCCTTTTGCCCTCGACCACCAAATCGCCGGCTTCCGCTTCGAGCTTGTCCGCCGCCACTTCCGCAATCTGTTTCTTGACCTCTTCGGCGGCCAGCTTGGTGACGGTTCCCATGCTTCTCAGCGCCTGGCTTCCGGCGCTGATGGTGGAATGGGGGGCGAAGTCGCTGTCCGCGGTGCGAATATGGACATCTTCCAGGTCGACGCCGAGAACCTCGGCGGCGATTTGTCCAAGGGAGGTGACGGTGCCGCTCAGATCGACGACCCCCGTCAGCACCGATACGGTACCGTCTTCGTTGAGCTTGACGCCCGAGCTGGATGCCATGCCGCCCACGAGCCAGTAACCCAGAGCGATTCCTCGCCCGCGATTTTTTTCCCGCGGTTTGGCGCCCCACGCTGCGGCCTCGGCCGCTTTGCGCAGAGTCTCTTTGGCGTGGACGCCCTTCAAGGGACCGCCGGCGGCGGGAGTCGTGTCGCCCTCCTCGATGGCGTTTTTAAGCCGCATCTCTACCGGGTCCAAGTTCAACTCGCGGGCGATGATGTCGATCTGCTGCTCGGAGCCAAAGGCGAGCTGCGGGCCGGAGGGCGCCCGGTAGGGTCCGCAGTTGGCGTGGTTGGTATAGACGCAAAATAAATCGATCTTGACATTGGGGATGCGATAGGGTCCGGTAGCGAGCATCTCGGCTCTCTGGCCGATCACCAGGCCGTTGCCGCAAAAAGCGCCGGTGCCGAAGACCAGTTCGATTTCCCGCGCCACTATGGTGCCGTCGCGCTTGACGCCGGTCTTGTAGCGCATGTGGCAGGGATGACGCGGGTTGGCCACCTGGAAATCTTCGGCCCGGCTCATGACGATTTGCACCGGCATGCCGCTCTTCTGCGCCAGGGCGACGGCGGCGGGCTCGACCGTGGGCAACATCTTGCCGCCGAAGCCGCCGCCGATTTCAGTGGGAATCACCCGGACCTTGATCAATGGCCACTGAAAAATATCGGCGATGCTCTGCCGGATGAAAAACTGCGCCTGGGTCGGAATCCAGACGGTCGCTCTGCCGGAGGCGTCGACGCGGGCCAACACCGTGTGCGGCTCGATGTAAGTCTGATGCACCATGGGAGCGAAAAAGCGATGCTCGAAAACTCGGTCCGCTTCGCGGAAGCCGCGCTCGATATCGCCGTGCAGGCTCTGTTTGTGGTAGAGGACGTTGCCCTTGCGGCCCTGAACGAGACCGGCGGCCCAGTAGCGCTCGCAATCCTCGTGAATCAGCGGCGCGTCTTCGCGCATCGCTTCAAGACCGTCGATGACCGCCGGCAATACCTCGTAATCGACCTTGATGAGCCGGAGCGCCTCTTCGGCCGTCTCCTCGTCTACCGCGGCCACAGCGGCAACTTTATCGCCCACCAGCCGGACCTTGTCACGGGCGAAGTATTCCTCGTCTTGAATGAACCGGCCGAACTTCACCGGCGGAAAATCCCGCGCGGTAACGACCGCCTTCACGCCCGGCAGTTTTTCCGCCTTGCGGGTGTCGATGCTCTTGATCCGCGCGTGGGCGTGAGGACTGCCGAGGATTTTGCCGACGAGAAGCGGACTGGCGAGGCGCACGTCGGCGCCGAACACGGACTGGCCCGTGACCTTCTCCAAAATCTCGACTCGAGGAAGCTCTTGACCGACGACTTTCATCGCTCTTTCGCAGCCGCCAAAATCGCGTCGACGATCGTGCCGTAGCCGGTGCAGCGGCAGAGATTGCCGGCGATCGCGTTAAGCACCTGTTCCGAGGTCGGCGCGGGATTGTGATCCAAAAGATTTTTCGCCGCCATAATCATTCCCGGCGTGCAGAAGCCGCACTGAGCGGCGCCCTTTTCGGCGAAGGCTTTCTGCAAAGGGTGGAGCCGGCCGTTCCGGCTGACTCCTTCGACGGTTTGGATAGTTTGGCCGTCCGCCTCGACGGCGAGAATGAGGCAGGAATCGACCAGGCGGCCGTTTATGATCACCGCGCAGGCACCACACTCCCCTTCCCCGCACCCTTCCTTCGTTCCCGTAAGGTTCAAGTCGGTGCGGAGAAAGTCGAGCAGTGACTTTAC
>JACPFE010000613.1 GCA_016183145.1 Deltaproteobacteria bacterium
AGCGGGTCAACGAGCTGAGCGCGCGACAGGGCGGGCTGGAAGAGAAAACCGCCGAAGAAAGCGAAGAGCTCAACAAGATCAAAGAGCTGTTGAGGAATACCGGAAGCTGAAGAAGGCAATAGGCAACAGGCTTGCGGGTCGTGGTTCTATTTGGGTTCAACGACGCGTCAACGTAGGGGCATTGTAGGGGCGGACCTGCGTGTCCGCCCCATTGTCGGGCGCACACATAGGTGCGCCCCTACTATATGTCTGCCCTCTCGGACGGGCGACCACACAGGGTCGCCCCTACAAATTTTTGTGAAACTGAACCACTACCGGCTCGCGGGATGTAAAGGCCCTGCCGGCGACAGGAAAAAATAAATGACCGGACGAGAGAAGATTGTCGTCGCCATGAGCGGCGGTGTCAACCGCGTCCGTCATACCGTTGGAAAACGGTATCCAGGTTAAGGGGATGGGGATGGACCCCGGTTTTCACCGGGGTGACGATAGGGAGATGGCGTTTGGTACAGAGTTTAACGTGGCAAAAGTAAACGGAGCAAAATCATGAACAGAAGAACCGCCATCCGGCGACTGGCAACTTTTTTTCTGACGACTGCTTCTCTCGCGGACGAATCGAGTAATCCAATGAAGAAGGCAAGAGGCGGAAGAAGAGATGGATTTAGCCGCAGCGGTTCAGCAACTTGTTTGGAGGGTGCAATAACGTTACTTGACAGTTCTTCGCGCTTCAGAAAGAATCCAGTCCTTAGAGATAATGCTCAGGTAACGGAGATTGAGCCATTCCGACTAATTGGATACAGGTCGTTAGCGATTGTTTTGCCGGCGACGCGGTGCTCTACTCGGGGCACGCTCGCCGGGAGATGCTTGCGGAGGAATTTGGTATAATCAGCGACAGTGAGGTGGGCGAGGCGATGGATTCGCCGGAGCT
The DNA here is from genome assembly GCA_016183145.1 of Deltaproteobacteria bacterium. Taxonomy (GTDB): domain Bacteria; phylum Desulfobacterota; class Binatia; order UBA9968; family UBA9968; genus JACPFE01. The sequence continues at coordinate 926 of JACPFE010000613.1, forward strand.
AATCGAGGAATATCCCGAAGATCGCCCATATCCCAGTTGCTTGCTTTTAGGCTTTACGACGGCGGGCCGCCCGCTGCACGTCGTGGCTGCTTAGGACGAGGCGGGGCGCGAAATCATCGTTGTGACCGTCTATCACCCTGACCCAGACCGGTGGGAAGACAATCGAAGGAGAAAGTAATGAAGTGCATCATTTGCCATGGCGAAGAAATTTCCCCCGCAGATGTCTTTGAGGAGATTGCCGTGGGTTCAAATATTGTGCGGGTTCCCCTGACGGTAATGCTGTGCCGGGGCTGCGGAGAGCGCTACTATACGCGCGCAAATATGCGTCATCTGGAAGGTGTTCGCGAGGACATCGCTAACCAGCGAGCGCGTCTCGACGAAGTGGGAAAGGTCCTACAATTCAGGTGAACCCCTCACGATAGTCGCTGGCCGGTCCCGTGAACTGACCGGCGATTTTGTCCGTCAAGGATTTTGGCCTAACGATCCCCCCCCAACGTGCTCTCGCGGGCGAACAAAGTGATTCAGTGAAGAAGGCAAGGCAATAGCATCAGACGAAATGAGGGGGGAGGGGACTATTGCCTGATGCCTAGTGCTTATTAGATATGAAAATCGCCATCACCACATTGGGCTGCAAGATCAACCAGTACGATTCCGCGGTGATTCAGAGCCGGCTGGAAGACGGGCACTGCTTCGTGCGGTTCGACGAGCCGGCGGATTGTTACATCATCAATTCCTGCACGGTCACCGATCGCGCCGATTGGGAGGCGCGTCAGTTGGTGCGGCGCGCGAAGCGGTTGAGCCCTTTGGCGAAAGTGTTGGTCACCGGTTGCTACGCGCAAGTGGCCCCGGAAGATGTTGCGCGCCTGCCCGGGGTTGATTACGTCGTCGGCCTCAATCGACTGAACGATCTCGTAGGCTTTGTCGAGTTGCCGGCGCGTGATGGCGCGCCGAAGATCGCGGTGAGCGACGTGAAGCGCGAGCGCGGCGTGCCGGTCTTGGGAACCCGAGCGCTACCGGGACATACGCGGGCATTTCTCAAGATTCAGGAGGGCTGCAATTATTCTTGCACCTATTGCATTATTCCAACCGCGCGCGGCCTGAGCCGCAGCGTGGCGCCGGGCGAGGTGATGGAACAGGTACGCCGGCTCGCCGATGCGGGATACCTGGAGATCGTGCTCACGGGTATCCATCTCGGCGGCTACGGTCAGGACTTGACGCCGAAGATGGATCTGACATCGCTAGCGCAAAAGATCGCCGCGAGCGGCCTGGTGCCGCGCTTGCGGCTTAGCTCTCTTGACCCGCGCGAGGTGCCGGACCGGCTGCTCGATCTGATCGCGGGGTCTGAGATTATCTGTCCCCATCTCCATATTTGCGCGCAAGCTGGCGACGACGGCGTTCTCAAGCAAATGCGGCGCAACTACGACACCGCCTATTACCGCGAACTGCTGGTCAACGCGCGCGAGCGGCTCCCCGAAGCCGCTCTAGGCAGTGACATCATCGTCGGATTCCCCGGCGAAACCGAGGCGGCTTTCGAGCGTTCCGTGGAATTTTTTGCTTCGCTCCCGTTGACTTACTTCCATGTATTCCCGTACTCGGAGCGCCGCGGTACCATCGCTGCGTCCTTGCCGGACCATGTGCCGGGACAGGTTAAGAAAGCGCGGGCGCGCAGGATGCGCGAGCTCGGCGCGCGCAAGAAAGAGGCGTTCTGCCGCCGCTTTGTCGGCATGCGGCTTTCCGTCCTTGTGGAAGCGAAAATCGACAAAAATTCCGCCTGTCATCGCGGCTTCAGCAGAAACTACCTTCCAGTGGCGGTGCGCGATGGCGATGAATTTGTGAATCGCGAAGCGAGCGTGCATGTCGGTGGTTTCGCGGGCGGTTGGCTGAGCGGAAGCATCATTAGCCGCGCGTTCGAAACCCTGGACCCAAGCACGATTGCGGCAAACCTATAATCGCCCGTGGCATCGAATAACAAATCTCAATGGGTCGCCCTGCAGAAAGAGCTGGGCTACAGTTTTGCCGACCCTGCGCTTCTGTTACGGGCACTCACCCATGTTTCCCGCGGGCGCGATGACGGCGCCGGCCACAATGAAGTCTTGGAATTTCTCGGCGACGCGGTGCTCGATCTGGCGGTGAGCGACCTCTTGATGCGCCGATTTCCGGCGCGCAGCGAGGGCGATCTTTCCAAGATGCGCGCCGCGCTCGTCAATACCTCGGCTCTGGCGGAAAAAGCGGCGCAGCTCGATCTCGGCCCGTTGCTGCGTTTGGGTAAAGGGGAGGAGCGGAGCGGGGGACGCACCAAGTCTTCCATTCTCGCCGGCGCTTTCGAGGCGGTGCTCGGCGCCGTTTACCAAGACGGTGGATTCGAGGCCGCCCGCCGGCTCGTCGAGCGCTATTTCACTTGCGACGTCAAAGAGAAAAAACTCGGCCAGCAGGACTACAAGACCCGGCTGCAAGAGATCAGCCAGATGCTTTTTCACGCGCCGCCCACCTATCGGATCGTCTCCGAAAGCGGCCCGGACCACGACAAGCACTTCGTCACCGAAATCGCGGTGGGCGGCAAAGTGCTCGGCAAGGGCGAGGGGAAAACCAAAAAACAGGCCGAGCAGCAAGCCGCCAAGAAAGCGCTCGGCGAACTGCAAAAAAGCGGCGGCCGCGCGGCGTAAGAGTAAACAAGCCGCAACCAGAAAGCGAAGAGGGGATTGCGCCACGAAGGACCCAGCGCGGCACAGCCGCAACCAAAGATGAAAAGATAGTTTTCACCACGAAGTGTGCCATGATCTTACGCTCGTCCGCCGAGAATGAAAATGGAGGGCTTTCCTTCCACAGGGTGCCCTCCTCGACTCGTCATTCCCGCGCACGCGGGAATCCAGGTTTGTTGCGCCGAATTAGCCTGGATACCCGCTTTCGCGGGTATGACGG
>JACPFE010000614.1 GCA_016183145.1 Deltaproteobacteria bacterium
GCCTCGTAAAGCCCGCGCAGCAGGCCGCGCCGGCGATGCTCGCGCGCGATGCAGACCGGTCCGTAAATGTAGCTATTGAAGGAGTTCAATGGCCTGCCTTCAAATGTTACCCGGTCGTAGGAATCGAGCATCTTGGCGATGACCGGCGACCCGCTGTCGAACTCCCGGCGAAACGCGCAAAGAAAACCGGCCAGCGCATCATCGACGACGGCGACCATCGTGCCGAGGTCTTCGGCGATTTGCGCGGTTTGCTCGAGGGTGAATTGCGCGGATAAGAACCCCTCTTTGCGCTCTTCGTCTGAAAGACTTGCGATGTAGTTAGCAGACTGCAACCGGAGAATGGCCGGGTAGTCTTCGGGTGCCGCCCGCCTGAAAACGGATTCGGAGAGGTTTCCGCGCGCCTTTGAACTCATAGTCCCAATCACGATCTTCCCGGCAGCCGACCCCCGCCCGGAGCGCTCCCCCCGACCCCCTTAAATATTTCCGCCACGAATCCACCCAACGCTCCCGCCGGAATAATCGAGAGCACCGATATGAATCTGAACCATTCCGGGAGAACGACGGGGTCTTCTTGCATCGCCTGTTCGATTGCCGAAACAATCAGCGAGCCGAGCCCGACGAAAGCTCCATGCTTGATCTCGAGCTTTCCCACCCTGCGCGCCGCGACGAATCCGCCCAAAGCGGTTCCGAGGGCGCCGATCACAAAGCCGATAATCAGCCCCTCGTCGGATAGCATGTACGCGGTGATGACCTCCGGCGAAACTTCCCCTCGCTTGCCAAGCTCATTCGCCACGTAGACGAAAAAGTAGGCGTACATTGCCGCATAGGTCGCAATGTAATCGACCACCACGCCGGCGATGATCGGTAGGATCTGGACGCCGGTAAAGAAGCCCGTCGGTTCGACGGGCGGCGGCGGCGCGCCGCTTGGCCTTGGCTGGTAGTCCATCTAACGCCTTGTTCCTATGGTTCTTCAGGCTTTCGCGTGGCTAACCCTGGCACTATCCCCTATTTTTTGCACCACGAAGGACACGAAGGTCACGAAGGGTTCGGAAAATGATATTTCTCAACTTATTAACTTCGTGTCCTTCGTGCCTCCTGCGAAAATACCCCTTTTGGGTATGAGAACGAAGAGGCCCGCCTGGGTTCCGTCATACCCGCGAAAGCGGGTATCCAGGCGAATTCGGCGCAACAAACCTGGATTCCCGCGTGCGCGGGAATGACGAGTCGAGGAGGGCACCCTGTGGAAGGAAATCCCTCCATTTTCATTCTCGGCGGGCGAGCGTAAGCTCATGACACACTTCGTGGTGAACGAAATCAAAGTACGGTGCCAGGTTATCCACACGAAAGCCTGAAAAGCCAAAAATATAGAGTCTTGACATGGCGAAGCGAAGTGATAGCGTCGGGCCGGTAGAGGAAGAATCTCGCCCACGAGCGGTTGTGGAGTGAACAGGGCCATCATTAGCCCGGAACGGAGCTTCTATGGCGGTTCAGTCTGGCACCCCAAGCGCGCCGGTCATCAGCGCGCGATCTTCGGAAGTCACCGACATTTACAAACAGGGCATTGTCGCCGGTGTCATCGGCGCGGCAACGGTGGCAATCTGGTTTTTCATCATCGACGTTTTCAGCGGCCGGCCGTTCTACACGCCGAACGTTCTCGGCACGGCGCTTTTCCGCCACGGCAGTGGGCTCAATCAACCGCATGCCTTGGCCATTTCATTAGAGATCGTTCTCGTCTACACCTGGGTGCATGGCATGGCTTTCTGTGTCATTGGCGGATTCGCTTCCAAGCTCCTCGCCTTGGCCGAGCGCAACCTCAACCTAGGATTCGGCATCGTACTCCTATTCGTGATCTTTGAGTTCGGCTTCGTTGGCGCCGCCTTTATCTTTGCCGAGCCGATTCTTCAGGTTTTGGCGTGGCCGGCAGTGCTCGTTGGCAATCTGCTGGCAGCAACGGCTATGGCGGGTTATTTTTGGCGCCACCATCGCAACTTGACGATAGCACCATAATCGAGGAGCTGAGAGGGATGTGAAGTAGGGATTCGGTTTGGCGGGCTGTTTGGCGCTTTGCTGAGGCTGCCAGAAGACGAAAAAACGAAGGGCATCCTTTCCGCAAAGGATGCCCTTCGTTGCGCTTGTGGCGCTTTATGTCTGTCTTCTTTATTGAATCCCGCCTATCGGCGATTTAGCAGTGTCTCCTCTGGATTGCACTCACAATGATCGACAGCGGAGCGTCGTGACATCTACGGCCTTCCTTGGTTGATCGCCTCAGCGATCCGTTCTGCCTTCAGGCAGTTTAGTTGAGGTCTAGCGCCGACAACTCCTTTGCGTGAGACCAACACTTAGTTCCGAGAATTCACTGCCCGCAGACGGCGGGCCTGCCTCATCGGGTGGAGCACCGTCGTTCATGCTGAACCCTCCTTTCTCCTGTGGGGGCTCGATGCCTGTGCGGTCCATCCGGCCCCCGTCGCCGGGCGGCGATGGATGGATCTAGTTCAACCTTTAGACCTCGCGCGAATCGTTGTCAAGAGGGAACGTTGCGCGAGATGGATACGTAAGAATAGAGCTACTTTCATCGAGGGAGATTCCTCGGCTTCGCCTGGGAATAGAGATGTCATCCTGAACGAAGGGCGCGATCTTCGCCGCCGTGAACCCCTACTGATGGATATTTCAGCTTGTCGTCAGCCACGGCGAACGGTACAATGAGCGCTGTAGGAGAGTATTGTATGCCGCGAAGCATCGTCCAGATTGCCGGTCA
>JACPFE010000615.1 GCA_016183145.1 Deltaproteobacteria bacterium
GTTTGGTCAAGTTGCTATTTTTAGGCGATTTTCTCTGCGCCCTCTGTGCCTCGGCGGTGCAAACTCCGATCCCAGCTTCACACAAAAGCCTGAAGAACCAAAAAGTTTTTGGAGGAGGGCGAACTTTATGACGCTCCATACAAAGGATCTCGTGACCCTTCGACTCAAGCCCCGGCCTTGGCCGGGGTCTCTTGCTCAGGATTCCGCCCCGCGGGCGGACTGGAAGGTGCCATGGGCTTGCCCGCGGGGCTCCACGGCCTACCCAGGATTGCTGGTAGGTCTATGCATTATCGCTCTGTTTGGGATCGGAGCTAGTCACGCAGCGGGCCCTGCTGGACTTACACGAACAAATACCGTCGGAGGTGTCACAGTCAAAGTGACGTATCTGAATCCCCAGGAAACGGCGGACGCACGGTTTGATATCGCTCTGGAGGCCCACTCGGTTAATCTCAATGCTTACGATTTAAGTGTTTTAAGTAGCCTCCGTGATGAAGGGGGCAAAAAATACCACCCCACACGGGTGGAAATCAAAGCGAGCGGCCACCACCGCCAGATCACTCTCGTTTTTCCGAAGCCATCGGCAGAGGCCCAAAAACTGGAGCTCGTGATCAAAGACATGGCTGGAGTGAAAGAGCGGGTTTTTCGCTGGGACTTTTAGCAGCGGGCCGCGCGCGGCCGGAAGCAAAAGGGCCAAAAATATGAACGACAGGTCAATCGCCTACTTTTCGATGGAGATAGCGCTTGCGGCGGAGATCCCAACCTACAGCGGGGGGCTGGGTGTACTGGCGGCAGATACGATTCGCTCCGCGGCCGACCTCAAAGTCCCGATGGTGGCGGTGACGCTTCTTCATAGAAAAGGCTATTTTCGCCAGAGGCTGGATGCGAACGGATGGCAAAACGACGAACCGGCAGGTTGGACCGTGGAAAACCTTTTAGAGGAGATGCCAGGCCGAGCCGCCGTTACGTTGGAGGGTCGAACGGTTCAGCTTCGCTGCTGGAGATATGAAGTCCGTGGCAGCGGGGGTTGGCGGGTGCCGGTTTATTTCTTGGATGCTAATCTGGCGGAAAATTCCGCATGGGACAGAACGCTCACTGATTTTCTATACGGGGGAGATCAGCATTACCGACTTTGTCAGGAGGTGATCCTCGGCATCGGCGGTGTAAGAATGCTCCGCGCGCTTGGCCACAAAAACATCGAGCGATTTCATATGAACGAGGGGCATGCAAGCTTGCTGGTTTTGGAGCTTTTGGATGAACAGATAAAGCAAGCAGGCAGACCATCTATCACCCATGACGATATCGACGCGGTCAGGAAAAAATGCGTCTTCACGACCCACACCCCCGTTCCCGCCGGGCACGATCAGTTCCCTATGGACCTGGTGCAAAGCGTTCTCGGCCGGCGTGAAGTCTATGACATGAAAGATGTGTTCTGCTGCGAGGGGCGGCTGAACATGACTTACCTCGGTTTCAATCTGAGCCATTACATCAATGGAGTGGCGAAGAGACACGGCGAGATTTCACGACTGATGTTCGCCCGTTACACCATCGACTCCATTACCAACGGCGTCCATGCGGCCACCTGGGTGGCCAAGCCGTTCAAGGAACTCTACGACCGCAACATTCCAGGGTGGGAGCAGGAAAACTTTAGCCTTCGGTATGCGTTGAGTATTCCCAAAAAAGAAATTTGGCATGCTCATGGTGAGGCGAAAAGACAGTTGATCCAGCGTGTGAACCGAGAAACCAATCTTGGGATGGATGCGGCCGTCTTCACACTGGGCTTTGCTCGCCGGGTGGCGACATACAAGAGAGCCGATCTCCTTTTCCAGGATATCGGGAGGCTTAAAAACATCTCATCGACCGCCGGTCCCCTTCAGGTGATTTATGCAGGTAAAGCCCATCCTCAAGATCATGGAGGAAAGGAACTCATCCAACGGAATTTTCAGCTCAAAGCATCGCTCAAGAACGACATCAAGATCGCTTACCTTGAGAATTACGACCTGGAATTGGGCAAGACCATCACTTCCGGGGTTGACCTGTGGCTGAACACACCGCAACCGCCCCTGGAGGCGTCGGGGACGAGTGGAATGAAGGCGGCGCTCAACGGCATCCCGAGCCTCAGTGTTCTGGACGGTTGGTGGATCGAGGGGCATATCGAAGGGGTGACCGGCTGGTCTATAGGAGAAGACGGACGAGGATTGGGAGCCGAGGATGTTGATCGCTCGAAGGATGCTTCGTCTCTTTATGAGAAATTGGAGCAGGTGATCGTACCGTTATTTTATCATCATCGGGATCGCTTCATTGACGTCATGCGCCACGCCGTCGCGTTCAACGGGTCGTTCTTCAATACGCACAGAATGGTGCTTCAGTATGTTCTGAAAGCCTATTTTGAGTGAAGTCGGCTATGCGCTCTGGAGAGGCTGGGGGATGAGGCGGTCAGTTCAGAGGGTTTGAGATTGCAGATTGAAGAATGAGCGGAAATTCCGGTTACGATGGCAGGCTCTGGGATCGATATTCGTCGTTGGGGTGGTGGTGAACTATGTCTGGGAATTGGCGCAAGCGCCGCTGTATGTCGGCATGGAGAATTACAGCATCGCGGTCTTGCGGCACTGTTTTGTCGCGAGCTTGGGAGACGGCCTTATGGTGCTGCTGATTACTGCGGTGGGCTGGTTGGTGCTCCGACACCAGAACTGGTTTGCACATCCGGGGGTTGCCGGTTATCTCGTGATGCTAACCACGGGGTTTCTCCTAGCTGTGTTGGTTGAATGGGTGGGAGTGTATGTATTGGGTCGCTGGCAATATACGGAGACCATGCCGGTCGTGCCTGGTCTCGGTGTCGGCGTTGTCCCAATCGCGCAAATGGTCGTTTTACCGCCGCTGATATTTCGGATGGCGGCTGCACTCGGAATGAGGAGAGGATCCTGATTGTCTGTGTCCTTCTCCTGTAGACGGACCATCTAAAGTTAA
>JACPFE010000616.1 GCA_016183145.1 Deltaproteobacteria bacterium
ATGATCGCGTCCGCCGCAACCAATTACAAAGTCGATGTCGTCTTCGTTGGCGTCGCCATCTTCATGGCGCTCTCGGTGATTCTCACTCTTGCGGTTAAGCAACTCGAATCCCGCCTCGCCAGTTGGCGTCCCGAGACGGCGAAGACGTTTTGAGTATTCCTCCTAACGCCAAGCTCAATCGTTGCTGCTAGTGCATAATCCCGCCGCCTTCGACGACGAGCAGTTGTCCGGTGACAAAGTCGCTGTCGGAGCTTGCCAAGAAAAGCGCGGTGCCGACGATGTCGGCGGGAGTTTCGACGCGGCGGAAGGCGCGCTTGTCCACGCCTTCTTGCCGTCTTGCGAGCACCTCGTCGGTGACGTTTTCCTCACTCATGGTCGAGCCCGGCGTCATGCAATTGACGTTGATGCCGAATTCGCCCAGTTGCCTTGCCATGACCCGCGTCAGCGCGACCACGCCGCCTTTCGCCGTGGTGTAATGCGGCATGTTGCCCGAGCCGCTGAAGAAAGTGCCCGAGGCGATGTTGATGATCTTACCACTCTTCTGCCGCTTCATGATCGGGATCGCCGCTTTCGAGCAGAGAAAGACCCCCTTGAGATTGACCTCGATAACCCGATCCCATTCCTCCAGTGCCAGCTCTTCGACCGGTCCTTTCCAGAGTTTTTGCGTGACGTAGATCGCCGCGTTGTTGAGCAGCACGTCGATCTTCCCGAACTTGGCGACGGTCTCGCGCATTAAGCCTTCGACATTGGAGAACTGAGTCACATCGGTCGCGCGCGCCCAGGCCGATCCGCCGGCGTCGAGCAACGCTTTGGCCGTCGCCTCACCGCCTTGAGCATCGATATCGGCGATCACCACATGGGCGCCTTCTTCGGCGAACCGGCGGGCATAGGCTTTGCCGATGCCGTGGGCCGCGCCGGTGATGATCGTGACTTTGTCTTTCAAACGCATAGCTCCTCCTCATTAACAGGCGTTCCATTCGTTCAACCCCCTCCTTCATCCTCCCCCGCGTTGCGGGGGAGGAAAGAGGTGAGGGCTCGTGCGAATTGAACGTTTTGAACCGCGCCTATGACTTATCAGGCAAAGCTCGGAGTCTTACCTTCGAAAAGAGTCCCGAGTTGCGCCGCGGGGAAACGCAGGCCGACAAAGAAAGCGCCGAACAAGCCGTAGACGGCGCTGGCTTCGTCGAAGCGCATCTCATAAACCAGCTTCTTGAAGACCAGCGGATCGTCGGCGAACAGATCGACGCCCCATTCCCAGTCGTCGAAGCCGATGGAGCCGGAGATGATCTGCGTCACGCGCCCGGCGTAGTGGCGGCCGATCATGCCATGCTCGCGCATCATGCGCTGGCGCTCGGCGATCGGCTCGCTGTACCAGTTTTTGCTTTCGCCGCGATACTTGTTCATCGGGTAAAAGCAAAGATAGCGCCGCTGGGGAATCTCGGGCCAGAGACGCGGCGCGGCGGCGTTGCGTTGCTTGGCGAGTTCCGCCTCGACCTCGCGGTTCCATTCACCCGTGCCGGGCTGGAGGCCTTTGGCGGTCAATTCCGCATAAAGCTTCACCGACGCCTCGTAGAGCCCCAGCTCGATGACCGACAGATAAGAAGTCGTCGGTTCGAGAAATTCGTGCAGGCGGGAATGGGCGATTTGCAATTCCGCCTGGTTAAGTCCATCCAGAGTGCGACGAAAATGGAGGATCATCAGATCGCCCTTATGGCCCAGTAGCGAAAACAGCGCGGTGGGTTCATCTTTGCTCTGTTCCAACGCGGCGAATCTGGCGACGGTCCGGTCAAGGATATGCTTTTGATCCGAATCCGCCAGAGCGCGCCACGCCGACCAGCGCACGCGGAACATTTGATGCAAGATAAAGGAGCCGTCAAGAGTGAGCGGCGCCGCGGGAAGAGCGACTGCCGGTGATTTGCTTTTCTCGTTTGCCATGAGCGGCTTTCTATTTTCTAATTTTCAATCGCAGCACTCAATTTCCTACGCCTCGTTACCCCGGTTGCGGCGAGCCTGTGGGTGTCGGCTGATCGGGCTTGACGCCGAGCAGCCGGTCGCGCAGAGCCTGAAAGCCGCGCTTGGCGAGGCGGAAAAGCTTCGGCGCGAGCCAGGCCACCAACGCAAGAAAACTTAGGACCAGGATCAACATCAAGACCGGATGATTGAAGATCATCCATATACCGCCCAGCACGGCGAGATCTTCGGTGACGCTGGCGAACCAATTGCTAAACGGTTCGGGGCTGGCATTGATAGCGAGACGGGTCGTCGCTTTGGTGCCGTGGGCCGCCAGCGCGATGGCGCCGCCGCCCAGCAGGGCAACAAGCTCCAATGCGGGATTCATATCGCCCAGCGAGCGCGCCGCGAGAACGGCGCCGGCGGGCACGCGAATAAAGGTGTGCAATACATCCCAGCCGCTGTCGACGTAAGGAACTTTGTCGGCGAAGAATTCGATCACGTACATGATGCAAGCGACCGCGATCACCGCGGGATGCATGAGCACTTGCAGGTCGGGCGGCAGCTTGATCATTTCGGCGCGCCCAGCGATGCCCAGCGCCGCGACCGTGGCGTAAAGATTGATGCCGGAGGTCCAAGCCGTTCCCATCGCCAAACTTAAAGCTTCCAGAGTGCCCATAGTGAAACTCCTATGACTCACCACGAAGAGCCCAGCGCGGCGAAGCCGCCACCAAATAAGCCAAGATAGTTTGCACCACGAACTGGGCCATGATCTTACGCTCGCCCGCCGAGAATGAAAATGGAGGGATTTCCTTCCTCATGGTGCCCTCCTCGACTCGTCATTCCCGCGCACGCGGGAATCCAGGTTTGTTGCGCCGAATTAGCCTGGATACCCGCTGTCGCGGGTATGACGGAACCCAGGCGGGCCTCTTCGTTCTCATACCCAAAAGGGGTATTTTCAAAGGAGGACACGAAGAGCACGAAGTTTAAGAACACAATTTCCGAAACCTTCGTGTCCTTCGTGATCTTCGTGGTGAGTACTCCCCGCGTACACCCTTTCGCGATAATTTCCCCCTATGTTTGACGCGCAGCTGATGAAAATGATTCTAGAGTCGCCAAGGCCACGGAAATACCGCTATATCTTCCACTTGTTTGCGATTTGATCCTTGAATTCCTTGGTAAACGCGTTGACCGGCGGGAACTGGTCCATCCACTTATAGGGCCGGCAGGCGTCGATCAGCACGCGGTCCGAGGTGTAACCGCGCGGCGAGCGCTCCTCCGGCGGTAAGGCCGGCTCGCACACAGAAGCCCAGACTCCTTTAACCACGTCCAGTCCTTCGCGTACATGGCAGCGGGTCGCTACGGCCCAGATCACATCGGCGGGATTGGTGATGTCGATGTCGTCATCGACCACGACGACGAATTTCCCGCCGTAGGCTCCGGCCCGCGCGCCCGCGGCGACGAGCAAGGCCTGCTTGGAATGGCCGGCATAGCGTTGTTTGATCGCGATCACCGTAAACGGCCCGGGTTGCCCGCCATAGACGAATCCCCAGACGCCTTTCACCTCCGGGATTCCCGCCTTTTCCAACTGCTCCCACAAGGTCGCCGCGCCCAGCGGTATCGGCAGATAGCTCGCCGGTGGTTTGAGTGGCGGGGCGCCCAGGATGATCGGGTCGTTTCTATAGTAAACCCGCTTCACGTTCATGACCGGCGTCTCGCCGACGTTCGCGTCGGTAAAATAGCCCGGCCATTCGCCGAACGGACCCTCCTTCGGCATCTCTTCGTCTTTCATCGGCGGCAGTTCGCCTTCGAGGACGATCTCGGCGTTGGCGGGAATCGGCAAGCCGGTCACCGCGCCGCGGACGACGGGCACCGGCACGCCTTGTAGATAGCCGGCGAATTCATATTCGTTGACATCCGGCGGCAGCGGCATTTGCGCCGCGAGAAAAACCGCCGGCCCTTGGCCCAGCGTGATTGCCACGGGCAGCGGCTTGCCGGCGTCGCGCGCGCGCTCGAAGGCGAGGCGCCCATGCTTGCCCATATTCATTTTCACTGAGACTGTGTTTTTGTTCTGGACCATGACGCGGTAGGTGCCGATGTTGATCTTGCCGGTCTCGGGATCTTTGGTGATGACGCCGCAGCCGGTGCCGATGTATGGCCCGCCGTCGAGGTCGTGCCAGGACGGCGTAG
>JACPFE010000617.1 GCA_016183145.1 Deltaproteobacteria bacterium
AGCTCGGCCGGCACGCCGATGCCGAGAAAGCTCAGGCTCGACTCAACGAGAATGGCGCCGGCGATGCCGAGCACGACGGAGACGATCACCGGCGCAAGGGCGTTGGGCAGGATATGCTGAAACATGACCTTTCGATTGGACACGCCGATGCTGATCGCCGCGGTGACGTAATCGAGATTGCGTATGCGCAAAAACTCGCTGCGCGTGAAGCGACCGATGCCCACCCAGCCGGTAAGACCGATAATCACCATGGTCATAAAAATGCTCGGGCGAAAAATCGCCGCTACAGTGATGAGCAAAAAGAATGTCGGAATGGAAATCATGATCTCAAACAGACGCGAAATCGCTATATCGACCCAAGAGCCGAAATAGCCGGCGAGGGCGCCGAGAACGACGCCGATCGCCACGGCGATGCCGACGGCGACAAAGCCGATCGACAGCGAAATCCGCGAGCCGTGGATCATGCCGGCCATGACGTCGCGGCCCAACTTGTCCGTGCCGAACCAGTGTTTGGTCGAGGGTGGCTCTAAAGGCGCCAACAGATCGATGTTGGTTTGCCGATAAGGTATCGGCGGAAAAACCGCTCTGGCGGCGTCGAGTTTTTTGTAGTCCGCGTTGACGAGTTCGCTCGGCCATTGGGTCCATCCCAGGTCGACCAGATAACCACGCAGGATCGGAAAGTAGCTTTTGCCTTTGTACGAAAGATACAGCGGCCGGTCATTGGCGAGAAAGTCGGCGCCCAGACCGGTCAACACGAGGAGCACGACGACGTAGAAACCGGCGAGCGCGATGCGGTTGCGCCGAAACTGACGCCGAACACCGGACCAGAGCCCGCTCGGTGCCGCCGAAGCTTCAACTTTATCGCCGGCGGCGGACATCTTGTTTTGCGCCGGTATCATGCCTGCCTGCGACCGAAGGCGATTCGCGGATCCACGACCGACAAAAGCAAATCGGAGATGAGAATGCCGCTGAGCGTCAAGACCGCGCTTACGCTATAAAGCGCCATGACGGTGGGATAGTCCCGCGCCCGCACCGACTCATAGCCCAGTTGCCCCATCCCGGGTATGGAAAAAATCGTTTCGATGATCACGCTGCCGCCGATCAGCGCGGGCAACAGCGACGCCAGCATCGTCACCAAGGGAATAAGCGAGTTGCGCAAGACATGCTTCATGATGACCACTCGCTCCAACAGTCCCTTCGCCCGCGCCACCTGGACATAATCTTGGCCGAGCACTTCGAGCATGCTCGCCCGCATGTAACGCGACAGGCCGGCAAAGCCGCCGTAGGATAACAGCACCACGGGGAGAAATAGATGCCAAGCCTGGTCCTTAAACTTCCGCCAGAACGGCCAGCCCGGCTCGTAATCGACGGAGCTCAAACCACCAGGAGGAAACCAGTAATAAAAATCGCCGCCACAGATAAAGACCAGCGCCATGGTCGCCGCCCAAACCGTCGGCACGGCGAATAAAATGAATGCGGCCACCGTCGTTATCTGGTCGCCCAATGAACTTCGGCGGGTGGCGGAATAGATGCCTAGTGGAATCGCCACCAGATAGACGACTAGAATCGAGAGGACGTTGAGTTGAATGGTGATCGGCAGCCGCTCGGCAATCTTGCCCCAAACCGGCTGGTTGTCCTTGAAAGACTCGCCGAAATCCAGGGTCACAATATTATTGAGCCAGATGGCATATTGCTCGTAGAGGGGGCGGTCTAAACCATATTGTCTGCGCCACTGAGCCATGGCTTCATCAACAGAGACCCGTTTATCCAGCGAAACTCCGGGGCCTCCCGCCCCAGCCAAGCCGCCGGCCGCCATCAGCTCTGCCGGATCGCCTGGGGCGAGACGCATGATCAAAAACCCGATCAGCGTGATGCCAAGAAAGGTCGGGATGATCAACAAGAGCCGTTGGAGCGCGTAGGATGCCATCGATAATGACTTAGTTTAGCGTCGGCTCCTGAATATAACGTTGCGCCGATTTCGGCACCCACCAATCGATGGCACGGATGCCGCTAGGGAATACTTCGATACCGCGGATGCGCTGTTGCACGGCAGCGACCGATTTACCCACAAAGAGAAAAGTGTAAGGCTGTTCGTCGCTGAGAATTCTTTGAAACTCCCGGTAAAGTTCAACGCGCTTGTGCGCGTCGAACTCGCGTCGATAGGCTTCGAGAATCTGATCCACTCGGGCATTCTTATAACCGATATGATTGGATCCTCTGTTGTCGGCCTGGGAGGAATGCCAGACCTGATAGGCGTCCGGCTCGCTCACCGACATTGCCCAGCCGAGGATGATCGCGTCGAACTTGCGCGCTTTGACATCGCCGAGAAAGATCGTCCAGTCGATCTCGCGCACGCTGGCGGCGATGCCATGTTTTCTCAGCTCGTCTTGGAGCGTCAAGGCAACGCTTTTGCGCGTGGTATTGCCGGAGTTTACTTTGATCTCAAAACGGAACGGGATTTTCTGCCCGTTGATCACCTTGTCGAGGACGCCGTCGCCGTCCGTATCGGCCCAGCCGGCCTCGCGCAACAGTTCGAGCCCTTTGTTAGGGTCGAACGGGTAGCTGAGCAAGGTTTTGTCGTACTCCGGACGGAAGAAATAAATCGGCCCTTCGACCACCTGCCCCAAACCGAAGAGAATCGATTTCACCATCTGCTGGCGGTTGGTGAAATAAGTCATCGCCCTGCGCACCCGCTTGTCGCCGAAGATCGGATGATTGTTGTTCCAGCCGAGATAACTGTAGTTCGGCGCGAAATACTCATACTTCTGAAATTCGCTCTTAAACCTTGCGCTGCTCGTGCCGCGCACGTGCTGGATCGGCGTTAACCCCATCTCATCGAGGCTGCCGCTTTTGAGCGTTACCAGCGCGGCGTCCATATTGTTGATGATGCGGTATTTGTGCCGGTCGATGTAGGGCTGATCGACGCCTTCCTTGCCATAACCCCAGTATTTTGCGTCGCGCACCAGCTCGATTTCCCGTCCGGTTTTCCAACTCGCCATCTTGTATGGGCCGCTGCCCATCGGGTTGCGGCTATAGTTTTTGTTAAAGTTGTCGGCAAACCGCTTAACGCTGTCGGGCTGCTGCTCTGCGGGCCTGTCGAGATCGGCCACCGACATGTCTTTCAATAGATTGTCGGGATCATAGTAGTGGCGCGGCAACACGTCGATGCCACCGAGCACGCTCTCGTTCAAAAAGTATGGCTCTTTGATGGTAAATCGGATGGTAAAATCGTCGAGCAGGTTCGCATCCACCACCGAATTGAAGTATACCCGCAAAAACGGCGCGTTCACCAACGGACATTTGATCGCCTTGATGCTGAAAAGAACGTCTTCGCCAGTAAGCGGTCGGCCGTCTTGAAAATGAACGTCGCGCCGGATTGTGAAGGTGTAACTCAACTTGTCGGCGGAAATGACCGGCCGCCCGGCGATCAACGGCACCAGCTCCAGCGTCCTTGGATCGCGAGTCAATAGGCTTTGGAAGATATACTGCAAGATCGAGCTGGCCGCGGCATCGTTGCTCGTCAGGGGATTGAGCTGCTCCGGGTCGCTAAGGCTGTGAATCAGCAGCCAATCGCCACCCACCGGTTTGCCGGCTTCTTGGGCACTTGTCGCTGGTTGCACCTTGGCGACTTTTTCTTCAGGTCTGTCGCCGCAACCGAGCAAACTCAATAAAACCAGGCCAAGGGCGGCACTTCCGCTGGTTCGCCGCATCCCCGTCAACCGCCCAAAGCCTCGATGGGCAGCTCCTTGGCGTTCGCCGGTTTTTGCTGGGAAAAGAGCTCGGCGGGAAGCGCGGCATTGATCTCCGGCTCTTCGTAGGCGATCTCCAGGGATCTTTGCTGGACCGCCGCTTCGAAAATGATCTTTAGCGGAAAAAGCCCCGCCGGGGTACGCGAAAAGTTTTCGAAAGCCGCGCTCAGCTCCGGACTCCCGTCGGGGCCCAAGCGGTGCCACCGGACTGGCAGCCCGGTCTGGAGATCAAAGGTCACGATTTCTTTCCCCTGGCCGCCGCGGTCCCGGTAAAGCGAGCCGCCCGCCGTCTGCCAATCGGAGCCGGGCGCCACCGGCGGCAATCCTACCAGCAGGCGGGTCATCTCTTCGAGCTCCAGCGGGATTCGAGTGTAGCGGAAAAGGTTTTCTTTCGAACTCTCGCCGCGAATGAAAACTCCTTCTCGCGGATGGAACCCGGCGATCTGATCGCCATTCACCGTCACTATAAGGATCGCACCGAGCATCGAAAGCGTTTCCAGCCGGGCCCGGTCCGGCCTTTGGACCAAAATGGCTTCCTGAAATCCTTGTCTTCCTTCCGGCCCACGATAGGAGACCGACGCCAACGCCCGCACGGAACGAAACTGTCGATCTCGTTGGTCAAGAATCTGCAGCAGCTTTTCGGCACCCCAGCCAGCCACCGGGGGCTCTCCTAGGACCTGCGGGCTTGGCGCCTGAATCCGCGGGGCGAAGGTCGCGCAGCCGGTCAGAAACCCCGACAGCAGCGTCAAAACAAGTGGAGCCCCACGGACAAGCCCGTGGGGCGAAATCCTGAGCGAGAAGCCCCGGCCAAGGCCGGGGCTGGAGTCAAAGGGTCGTGCGGCCAGGCCCCCGGACGCGCCTTTCGCCGGCACCCGCCGCAGGTTCAAATCTTTTTCTCCAGCCGTTGGATCTTCTCGCGGATGCGTTTGATCTGATCGCTTTCTTTGGATCGCTTCAGCGCCTCGCGGTAGCGGGCGAGGGCCCGGTCCGGCTTGCCGACTTTTTCGTAGGCGTCGCCGAGATGTTCGATGATCGTGGGATCGTCCACGGTGATCTCCACCGCCCGTTCCAACTGCTCCACGGCGCGTGTAAAGTCGCCTTTTTGATAATAGACCCAGCCCAGGCTGTCGATGTAGAAGCCATCGTTGGGCTCGAGCTTCAGCGCCCGCAAGATCAAGCTCTCCGCCTCCTCGAGCTGCACGCCCATTTCCGCCCAGGTGTAGCCGAGATAGTTTAGCGCCGGGGCGTTCTGCGGGTTTAGCTCGATGGCCTTTTTCATGCTCGCGATGGATTTGTCCTTATTCTTGTTCTCGTCATAAAGAGCGCCCAGTTGAAAGTGCGCCTGGTCGTTTTTCGGGTCGATGGCAGTCACCCGCTCCATGGCCTGGATCGCTTTGGGATATTCCTTGGTCTTGCGATGAAGCGACGCGAGCAAAGCATAGATCTCCTTGCGGTCGTTTTTCTTACGGAGCGCCGCTT
The DNA here is from genome assembly GCA_016183145.1 of Deltaproteobacteria bacterium. Classification (GTDB taxonomy): domain Bacteria; phylum Desulfobacterota; class Binatia; order UBA9968; family UBA9968; genus JACPFE01. The sequence goes on from JACPFE010000617.1 coordinate 5,229, forward strand.
GCAAAGCCTCGATGGCCTTCTGAATTTGTTCCCGGCGGTCGTAAATGTAGGCCATCTGAATCCGCGCGTCGATGAACAACTCGCTCTTTTCCGCAATGCGTCCGAACTCTTCGAGCGCCTTGTCGTCGGATTTTAACTCGGTGTAGCTGGCGCCCAGATAAAACCGGGCGCGCTCATTGTCCGGGTCGCCGGCCAGGACTAAATTGAACTCCGTCGCCGCCCGTTCGAAGTCGCCTTTTTCAAAGTGGATCAGCCCGATCTTGATGCGGGTCTCGCGCGGATCCGCCTCGGCGCCCTCCAGTTTTTGGAATTGCGCCAGGGCGTCGTCCAGCTTGTTCTGGCCGACGTAGAGTTCGCCCAGGCGCTTGCGCGCCCAGACATTTTGCGCGTTGACTTGCAGTAACCGCTGGTAGGTCTGGATCGCGTCCTCGGTTTTGCCTTCCAGCTCGTAGACCAGCGCCAGGTCCATCAGCGCGGCTTCGGATTTGGGATTGAGCTCCAGCGCCTTGCGATAGCTTTGCTCGGCGGCGAGATAAAGCTTGCTCTTGGCGCGCACGCGCCCGAGGTAGTAATGGCCGAGGGCGGAGTTGGGGTCGAGCTTGAGGAGCTCTTCGAGGTGCGCCGCCGCCCGAGCGGGATCATCGAGCTGTAAGTAAAGCGCCCCCAGATATAACAGCGCTTCCTGGTTTTTCGGATCGAGCTCTAAGACTTCCTGGTACTCTCTCAGTCCTTTTTGAGTTTCGCCCAGCGACGAATAAAGCCCCGCCAAAAGCAGGTGGTTGTCGAGGTTTTTAGGCTCAATGGTGGCCGCCGCCTCCGCTTCCGCCAAAGCTCTTTTCAGGTCGCCCTTTCGCAAATACAGCGTCGCCAGGCGGAAACGCACGAAGGCGTCGTCAGGATTGGCTTGGGCCGCCGCTTCGAATTCTTTCAAGGCCTGCTCAAACTCCCCTTCGCCGAGCAGCAGATGGCCGATCATGAAGTGAGATAGTGCCCTGGCATCCGCCGGAACTTCGGTTTTTTTCTCGCGTTGGAAAGGGGCTTCGGGCGACCACGAAAACCCTTCAGGGGGAGAGCGAAATTCAGGCGGGGTGGAGGCGCAGCCTGACAGGATCAAAAGACAAATCGCCCCTCGAACGAACCGTGTAGGCATTGGCAAAAGGGTTAACATACTGGACCCGGTGGGTCAACGTAGCGTCGGGGCGAAGCCCTCCGTAGCCTTGGCGAAGGAGGGCAACTTCATTCACCACCGCAATTGTGCTAATTCTCGACGAACGGCGCGCAAGCGAGTCATTCGCCCGCGCCTCTACGCTATTCTATGACATCTAAGTCCCGCCACCAAGTGGAAAAAGAGATTCACGACCTGCGCCGTGAGATCGACAAGCACAATTACCAGTACTACGTGCTCGATGACCCCCTGATCAGCGACGCCGAATACGACCAATTGTTTCGCCGTTTGCTGGAACTTGAAAAAGAGCGCCCTGACCTGGCCACAGTCGACTCGCCGACCCAGAGAGTCGGCGCGCCGCCGCTGGATAAATTTAAGACGGTGCGGCACACCCTGCCGATGCTCTCGCTTAGCAACGCCAATGACGAGGAGGAAATGCGGGAGTTCGAAGAGAGAATCCAACGTTTCCTCAAGACTACCGAAGCCATTGAATACGTGGCGGAGCCGAAGATCGATGGCGTCGCCGTGGAGCTGGTTTACGACGAAGGACGCTTCGTCGTGGGCTCCACCCGGGGCGACGGCGTCAACGGCGAAGATATCACGCTCAATCTTAGAACCATCCGCTCGATCCCGCTCACCCTGCGCCGGGACAAACTCGAACTACCGAAGCGCCTGGAAGTTCGCGGCGAGGTATTTCTTTCGCGCCAAGTCTTTCAGCAGATGAACCGAGAGCGCGAGGAGGAAGGCCAACCGGCCTTTGCCAACCCGCGCAACGCCGCCGCCGGATCCTTGAAGCAGCTCGATTCGACCATCACGGCGAAACGGCCGCTGGATATTTTTTGCCACGGCATGGGGGAGACCGCGGGGGCGGATTTCTCCAGCCATCTCGAATTTCTCCACGCGCTGCGAGAATGGGGTCTCAAGCCGGTGCCGGGCGCGCGCTCGTGCCGCGGACTGGAGCAAGCGCTGCGATATCGCGATCAGATGGAAGCGCAACGCGATGAGCTCCCGTATGAAATCGACGGCCTGGTCATTAAGGTCAATAGCATCGAACTCCAGCGCCGGTTGGGCGAGATTGCGCGCTCGCCGCGCTGGGCCATCGCTTACAAGTTCACGCCGCGCCAGGCCACCACGCGCATATTAGACATTCAGCCCCAGGTTGGACGCACCGGCACTCTGACTCCGGTGGCGAGCCTGAAAGCCGTCCCCATCGGCGGTGTGACGGTGAAGAGCGCCTCGTTGCATAACATGGACGAGATCGAGCGCAAGGACATTCGCATCGGTGATACGGTTGTCGTCGAACGGGCCGGCGACGTGATTCCTTACGTCGTGCAGGTTTTGGCGGAGAAAAGAACCGGCAGCGAGAAACATTTCATTATGCCGGAGCGCTGCCCGGTATGCGGCGCGGCGGTGTTCCGCGAAGAGGGGGAAGCCGCTTACCGCTGTGTCGGCATCGCCTGCCCGGCCAAGCTAAAAGAGAGCCTCAAGTTCTTCGGCTCGCGCGGCGCCCTGGACATCGAAGGACTGGGCGAAAAGCTCATCGATCAACTGGTGGAGCGCGGCATGGTGAACGACATCGCCGATCTTTACAGCCTAAGCAAAGAAGAGCTGGCCAACCTCGATCGCATGGCGGAGAAGTCGGCGCAGAATCTACTCGACGCTCTGGCTCGCAGCAAAGAGGCGACACTGCCCCGCTGCTTAACGGCTCTCGGCATCCGCCATGTGGGCGAGGCGACGGCAAAACTCCTCGCCGAACAGTTCGGCGATTTGCACTCGATCATGGCGGCCACCGAAGAGCAGTTGACCGAAGTACGCGAAATCGGTCCCGAGGTCGCCAAGAGCATCGCGCAATTTTTCGCCCAAAAGGAAAACCGCCAAGTCATTGAGAAGCTGATTCAAGCAGGCGTAAAGTTTAAACGCGAACCAAAGAAGGAGGGAAAACTCACCGGGCGGACGGATCGCGTCGAGCGTGAGTCGGAACACGACCTACGTGGTTGCCGGGGCCGAGCCGGGCTCCAAACTCAAGAAAGCCCAGGAGCTCGGCGTACGAGTCCTCAGCGAAGAGGACTTCTTAGCACTGCTGGAACGCTAACCGGCATTTTTCATAGTAGACACAGGCCGAGGAGTAAACCCTTCCGGGACAAGGCAATGGGCCTGTGTCTTGAGGTGGGCTGCGAACCGCTCGTCTTGAGCAAACGGCCGTGGAAACAAGTAACAGCGTGCCCAGCAGCATACAAGTCAACGCAACTGTACGTCCGGGTGCCTTCTCCCTCCAGGCTTCACCCCTCGGCCTGGAGGGTGTTGTCGCTTTACCTGGGACCAGAAACAATCCACGCTAGTAGCGGTCGCGGCGCGGCGGCCTGCCGCCACCGCCTTCGCGCGGCGCGCGCGGCGCCTGCGGGCGCGCTTCGCTGACCACGATATTGCGGCCCTCGAAGTCTGTGCCGTTGAGGGCGCTGATCGCCCGTTCCGCCTCTTCGTCGGAGCCCATCTCGACGAAGCCAAAACCCTTGGAGCGTCCGCTGAATTTGTCCGTGATGATCCGCGCGCTGACCACCGACCCATGCTGTGCGAAATGTTGCTGGAGCCTTTCCTCCGTCACGGAATAGGAAAGATTCCCAACGTATAACTTTGCTCCCATCTTGGCCCTCCTTGCTGCCTCAACGATTGCTTATGACTTCGGGATCGACTTATCCAAAGGGCAGGGCCTCAAACAGGTCTCATAGGCGGAAACCACTCTCTCGGCGCGCTCTTCGGTAAACGGACCCATACGAAACGGCGCCAGCCTACCTAAGTCGCCGGTCGCTTGTCAAACCTCTTCAACGATTTGAATGGCTTTTCGAGATAGGGGGTCGGGAGTCCTGAATCCAAAGACTCCCGACCCCTTTCCGCGTTTCGATGGCGGGTTGCCGCGGCGCGAAACCTGAGGTAGGAAAAGACTGAAGCAAACATGGAAACCCCGTCAGATCAGGTCCGCGTTCATCTCAAGATCAACGGTAGAGTGCAGGGAGTCTATTTCCGCGCCTCAACGGTTGCGAAAGCGCAGCACCTTAACCTAACGGGATGGGTTATGAACTGCCCCGACGGCTCCTTAGAAACGGTCGCCGAGGGATCAAGAGCTAAAATTGATGAATTCATCGACTGGTGTCGGCATGGTCCGTCCGGGGCGCAGGTTCGCCAATTCGACGTTAGCTGGCAAGAGCCGACAGGCGAGTTTCATGACTTCCACATTCGCAGGTAAACTGTATCGTGTCTTGTTTGCCTTGCGATTTAAGCGGTGCGAGGCGAGGGGGAAATGAAAA
>JACPFE010000630.1 GCA_016183145.1 Deltaproteobacteria bacterium
ACGATTATCGGAGAAATCGAAATTCTAGATCTACCTGCGACTGCCCCTTCAGAGTACCAGGTTATTGTTAATAAGGTAGGCGAGATCGATAGATTCCTGCGGGAAGCGAATGAATATTTTTCTCCAGTCAGAACGCCGTTTTCTATTGTCGACCCATTGGTTGTCTTGAAAGACCTTCAACGGATTGTCGGAAAAGACCTAGCCGATCACGGGATTCGCGTCTCCATGGTTTGCAAAGACACTCTACCCGAGGTGTTTGTTGACCCAACAGAATTTCGCAATGCCGTGAGACAAGTTATTGATTTTTCTCTCGTTCTTCTCCCGAAGGGCGGAGAGGTCCTCCTTGACGCCGGGCAGAAGACCATCAATGGTAAGAGATTCATTGAACTAAGCGTCACTAGTATTTCCGAAAGCTCCCTGGCTTGTGAGGAAAAGGACGTGTTCCAACCTTTCGTCCGCGTGAGTGACCAACGCGTTGGCTTGAGCATGGCGATAGCTCAAGAGATTCTTCGACGCCAACATGGGAAAATTAACTTTCGAAAAGAGAGCCGCCACCGGGGCGTATTTACCATTTTGATGGAAGTAACCTCGCATTAGGGCGAGCTGCGATCGGTAGGCAAACTCGATAGAGATATGGGTGTTGCGTCCAAAAAAGAGCCAGGCAAGAGACTCGATGAGTCGAGACCCGCTGTTTCGGGGGTAGTGGGCGGCAAGAACGAGCAAGGAGATCCATGCTGGAGCGAGTTGAAGCCTTGCATTTTAGTCGTTGATGATGAGGTGATGGTACGTAAACAGTTGGAGCGGTTGTACATGCAAGATGGTTTTAGAGTATCGACCGCTCCGTCGGCAGAGGAGGCGTTGGAGTATTTGAGTGGAGGAGAGATTGACCTTGTAGTTACTGACATACGGCTTCCTGGGATGGACGGGGTTCAATTGATTGCGAGGATGAAAGAGATTTGCCCCGATGTTCCGGTGATTGCTATTACGGGCTACCGAGATATTGAGACAGCCGTGGAGGTTCTCAAGCAGGGGGCGAGGGATTTTATAGTCAAGCCGTTTAGTGCACCGGCCATTCAACAGTCTACCTGGGCGGCACTAGAGAAGATGCGAGTCTTTATGGAGATTCGCCATCTGCGGCGGTCTCTCAATGATAGTGGCGAGTTTGGCGGGATACTTAGCAAGACGGCTGAGATGCATCGAGTTTTCGAGATCATCCGGTTGGTGGCGCCCACGGATATGACGGTTTTAGTGGAGGGGGAGACCGGGACGGGCAAGGAGTTGGTGGCCAACGCCATTCACTATCACAGTCCACGACGGGACGGGCCATTCATAACCATTAATTGTGCGGGGTTTCCGGAGTCGCTTCTCGAGAGTGAGCTTTTTGGTCACGAACGGGGGGCCTTTACGGGAGCGGAGCAGTCGCGGGCGGGAAAGGTGGAGCTGGCCCATGGGGGGACTCTGTTTCTTGACGAAATTGAAAGCATCTCTACGGTCATGCAGGGGAAACTGCTTCGTGTGCTTGAGGATCAGAAGGTTCAGCGGTTGGGTAGCAGTCGCAGTATCCAAATTGACATGCGTGTGATTACTGCCACCAATGTTCCTTTGGATGATCTGGTGGCGCAGGGGCGCATGCGGAGCGATTTTTATTATCGGATTAACGTGGTGCCCATTTATCTCATCCCTTTGCGTGAGCGTCGGGAGGACATTTCGCTGTTGGTTCAGGATTTCTTACATCACCATCCCGTTGCTGTGCAAAAGGGGATTACCGGGATGTCCCAAAAGGTCATGAACCAGCTCATGCAGTATTCCTGGCCGGGGAACATTCGGGAACTTCAAAATGCTCTTGAGCGGGCCATTGCGCTGACCACGGACAGAGTCATAGAGAAAGTAAATCTGCCAAAGAGTGTATCGCGCGTTCACGAAGATCAGAACATAGCCACTCCTGATTTTTCTCTTTCACAATGGTTGCAGGCACAGGAAAAGCAATATCTCACCCAGCGGCTAAAAGCATTTGGCGGGAGGGTAGATCTTACGGCCAATGCCTGCCAGATAGGTGAAAGAACTCTTTCCCGTAAGATCCGTTTCTACGGTCTTGACCGGAAGACTCTCCGCCAGAAAGCGCCGGAGCGCGGCGACCTCCCTGTTTGGGTACCCCCTTCAAAGCGGCCGGTCAATCCGGAGCAAACCAGCCACTGATTGCGTTTGCGCCGGCGTTTCCCCGAGCCAATTATTCGGCGACTTCCTGGTCAACCCTTCGACACAAGCCCCGGCCTTGGCCCGGGGGCTCTCGCTCAGGATTCCGTCCCACGGGCGTGCTGGAAGGTGCCACGCGCTTGCCCGTGGGACTCCACAAATCCCGCAAGTACTCGCAAGTTTTCCCTTTCGTAACCTCCTCCAGCTCATCGTAGAAAACCGCTCTCGTGTAATGTCTCTTAGTTTCAGGTACTAACTCGACCGCCATGCCGGCCAACCTCCTCGCCGCCGATGATCAGGTTCTGGTAAGCGTCGACGCGGCCGGCGAAGCCGCCGGGGATCACCGTCGTCGCGTCGTCCTGCTCGACGA
>JACPFE010000631.1 GCA_016183145.1 Deltaproteobacteria bacterium
CGGATACGGTGAGAAGGGGGACACCTTTATTAATATAGATCTTCAGGTCTTTGTGTGGCAAAGATGCTCAACGCTGTTGGAGTACAAGCATTCGGAAATCGCACCGCGGAGACGCGGAGGACTCAGAGAAAGAGACTTTGAAATAAAAAAATCTCTGCGAACTCTGCGTTCTCTGTGGTGAATCCCTGTTTTCCGATTTGGTTGCGGCTGTGCCGCGCTATGAACTCCGTGCCTCTGCGGTGAACACTCTTCCACAGTAAACCCGGAAGAACCATCAAAACCACGTCATACAGAGGCGGAGCGCCCTCGAACAAACCGCCATGGGCCTCGGCGCCGGTTAAAGCGTTGCCGTGCGCCGGGCAGTCAAGCCGATCAGGCATGATAAGATGCCGACCACTAACACGAGATACAATCGTGGCGGCGAGTTTGTCATAACCATTCACACGGGCGACGACGCTAAATCGGCGAGCTCGAATCAGAAGCCGGCGTCTTACTTCTTGCTTCCCGGCGAATCGATCGACCCTTCGACTCGAGCCCCGGCCTTGGCTGGGGGCTCTTGCTCAGGATTCCGCCCCACGGGCGTATTGGAAGGTGCCACGGGCTTGCCCGTGGGGCTCCACTTTTCGATCTTGGAAACGACCTGGTTGGCGGTTTTGTCCCACTCCAGATTGCGCAGCTGGGTTCGAATGCGATTGAGCAGATCCTGGTTGTTGACCGGTTTGGCGACAAACTCGCTGACGCCGAGGTCCATGGCCGCAGCCCGTGTGTTCATGTCGTCCCGAGCGGTGAGCAGAATAACCGGCACTGCGGGGCAGATATTCTTGAGTTCCCGAGCGACCTCGAGACCATCCATCCGTGGCATCATAACGTCCAATACGATGAGATCGACAGGCCGGGATTTGACGATCGAAAGGCATTCACCTCCGCTAATCGCCCCGACCCCGACTAGACCGTGTTTCGAAAGCAGCAGCAGGAGAAACTCGAGGGCGCCCTTATTGTCGTCGACGACGAGCACCGTAGGGGCGGTTGCCGCCGGTGTTGGCTGTCCGGTGTTATCCATAAGTGGCACCGCTTTCTTCAAGACTGTTGCTAGCGATCCTTCTCCAAGTCTGGGGCGGCTATAAACTCGGCGAACGGCTCGGCGAGTTCGGTCGCTTTTACCGCTTTGGCCGCGCTGCCGGTCGGCTTGCGCCGAAGCTTCTCCACAAGCGTGGTTCTTTTTAAGCCCAGCATGCGCGCCGCCGCGCTCTTGTTTCCGTTGGCCAGGCGGAGAGCCTCTTCCATGAGCCGAAATTGTAGCTGCTCCGTCGCTTTGCGCAAGTCGATATGCCCGCTGCCAAGCGTCGGCTGGGGAGTTTTCTTGTCGGAAAGGAACGAACGAATGTTGGCCGGCAGGTCTTTGAGGTCAATGACGCCATCCTGGCTCAGGATGACCAGCCTTTCGACGAGGTGTTCCATCTCCCGGATGTTTCCCGGCCAATCGTATTCCCACAAATAAATCATCGCTTCACGGGAAAGAGTAACAGACATGCCATGTTTCCGACTGGAACATTCAAGAAAGTGATTGATCAGAAGCGGAATGTCCGAGCGACGCGCGCGCAACGGCGGCAGGTGAATGGGTATCACCTGCAGCCGAAAGAACAGGTCCTCGCGAAAGGTGCCCTTTTCGACCTGATGGGCGAGCCCTTTACTGGTGGAGGCGATGACGCGCACGTCGACGTTGACGGGCTGATCCGAGCCCACCGATCTCACGGCGCCGTCTTGAAGCACGCGCAAGAGTTTGGCTTGCAACGGCAGCGGCAGTTCGCCGACTTCGTCAAGCAGGATGGTTCCATGGTTGGCCAATTGAAACATGCCGGCGCGTGTGGAATGCGCGCCGGTAAATGCGCCGCGGGCATGTCCAAAAAGTTCGCTTTCGAGCAAATTCTCCGGGATGGTGGCGCCGTTCACCGGCATGAACGGTCGGTCGGCGCGTAAGCTTAGATGATGAATCGCCCGGGCGACCAGTTCTTTGCCCGTGCCGCTTTCGCCGGTGATCAGCACGGTCGCGTCGGTGACGGCCACTCGCCGAATGATCTCTCGAATGTTTTTGATCGAGGGGTGCTCACCGATCATCCCCGATGAAGGCAGCATAAGAAGTCGCGAATCTCCTTGCGGCGACACCGTTAACTACGGCGCTTTTCTAAAACCATGCGGGCGCGGACCGTCTAGACCGCCGACGACCGATAAGAACTAAATTTACGTGAAGCGAAAAGCTTTTGCAATTCAGCCGTGGAATTCGATCGGCATGGCGCCCCATGTACGCGTGACAGTCTAAGCTTGCTTGATCGACACCGCGCGGGCTCATCGGATAGGCTCCGCACTTAAGATGAGCCAGCAGGATGCAACCCGGTCGCGCGCCGCTCTCGGCGCCACAATCGATCTACGCCGCCAGCCCGACGCCACGCTACGCTCGACCCCCGAAACGGTTCTCTGGGGATACCTCGCCGCCAATTTGCCGCCCGCCCTGACCATCAAGTCCGGCGAGACCGTCGAGATCGAAGCGCTTTCGCATCAGGGCTTGACCACGAGCAAGAACCCGGAAGAATTTTTCGCCGGTTACGGCATTTCCTCGAGCGAAGTTCTTGCCGACGCGAAAACGGTCTACGCCGAAGTAAAGCGGCCAAAGGGCGCCAGCGTGCATGTGCTCACCGGGCCAATTTACGTCGAGGGCGCCGAGCCGGGAGATACCCTCGAAGTGCGGGTCCTCGACATCAAATTCCGCGTTCCGTACGGCGTCAATAATACCGGGCCCGGCAAGGGCGTGCTGCCGGCGCTTTTGAAAGAGCCGGCGGCGAAATTGATCCGCATCGATTTCGAACGCCGGGTCGCTCTATTTTCCTCCGACATTGAAATTCCGCTCAATCCGTTCATGGGCATCATGGCGGTGACGCCGCCCAAGAGCCTGGGGATGGTCTCTTCAACGCCGCCGGGTGCGTGGGGCGGTAATATGGATCTTAAGTTTTTGGGCATCGGCTCGACGCTCTATCTGCCGGTGTTCAACCAGGGCGCGCAATTTTTCACCGGCGACGGCCATGCGGTGCAGGGCGACGGCGAAGTGGACGGCGGGGCGATCGAGATTTCTCTCAAACCGACGCTGCAATTCATCGTCCACAAAGGCAAGCCGCTCAAACTGCCGCGGGCGGAAACGGCGACGGATTATTTTACCACCGGTCTGAGCGTCGATCTCAACGAAGCGACGCGCATCGCTGTCCAAGAAGCGGTCGATTTTCTGCACGCGGAAAAGCGCCTGAGCGCCGCCGATGCCTACGCGCTCACGAGTCTCGCGGTGGATTTAGGAATCGGCGAAGCCGTCGATGTCGTCAATCTGGTGTACGCGAGGATTCCCAAAAATATCTTTCGCAGCAATCCGGAGTTTTGGTTCAAGGCATAACGGCAGAGGTCCCTCTTTCTCATGCCGAGTCAAAGCAGTTAGTCAAAGTTCGCGGCGACGCCAGGTGAAATTTTTCTTCCCCCTTGAGAGACTGTGTCGTAATGAGAGAAAATCCCATAGATGTCATGCTGAGCGGAGCGAAGCATCTCGCATTTTCAGGATGTTGCGAAGGCGAGATTCTTCGGCTTCGCCTCAGAATGACATTAAGACACAGTCTCTGACGGGGGAAGATGAAGATGGGGGTGCTGGCTTCTTCGCTGACAATTCGATAGTAGAGACAAAACGGTTACTGAATTCCTAAGGAGACAAGGCGATGGATATTGCTCCGCTGAACGAGAAGACCGGTTACGTGCGCTGGATGAAGCGCCAGGGGTTGCCGATTCACGTCGGCCACGGCATGGCGGATCTGCGCGCCCTCGAAGTCGCGCCCTATGAGCGCATGGGCGGCAGGGCGGCATTCGTTCACTTGCACGGCATGCAGGGGATCACCGGCGGATACATCGGCGAGATCCCGCCGGGGGAGGCACTCAAGCCGGAACGCCACCTCTACGAAGAAGTAATCTGCATTCTGAACGGCCAAGGGGCGACGGAAATCTGGAACGATCAGGGCGGCAAAAAAATGTTCGAGTGGGGGAAGTGGAGTCTGTTCGCGCCGCCGCTGAACACTCTCCACCGGCTGGTGAACGGCTCGCGCGAGCCGGTGCGCTTCATGGCGGTGACCAACGCGCCGCTCGTTTTCGACGTTTACCGCAACGAGGACTTCGTTTTTAACTGTCCTTACGGCTTTTCGGACCGCTATTTCGGCGAGGAGAATTATTTCGCAGAGGGCAAGAAGCGCTACGTCAGCGGCATGATGAACATCTGGGAGACCAATTTCATTCCCGATATTAAATCGGCGCTGCTCGAAAGCCTCGATGTCAAAGGCGCCGGCTTGCGCCTGAGCCAGTTTGAGATGTCCGGCAACTCATTGATCGGTCACCTCGGCGAGTGGCCGATGGGCAAATATCATAAGGCGCACTACCATGGTCCCGGCGCGATCATCGTCGGCTTGCAATCGGTCGGTTACGTTCTGCTCTGGCACAAGCAATGGGGCATCCGTCCCTACAGCGACGGCCACGAGGATAAAGTGATCGATATCAAGTGGGGCGAGGCGAGCATCTACTGCCCGCCCGGTGATTGGTTTCATCAGCACTTCAACACCGGCAAGGTGCCGGCGCGCCATCTCGCGGTGCGCTACGGCAGCCGCATTCATCCGCTGGGCTTCAAAGTCTCGCACCAGAAGACCGACGACGACGTCTTTCGCGGCGTCGATGAAGGCGGCTGGATGATCGAGTACAAAGACGAAGATCCTGAAATCCGCAAACGCTATCAAGCGGCGCTGCAAGCGAACGGGGTAACCGTGTAGTTTCTAGTCTCATGTTTCTGGTTTCTAGCTAAATTAAAGCTGGAAACTGGTGTCGTGAAACCGAAGTTCGCAAGATGATTCAAACGTCATTCCGGGCAAGCTGGCGATTTAGCTTCAGCCTGAAGCTGATCCGCCTCTGGCGGAAGCGCGACCCGGAATCCAGGAGTTTTAAAGCCGCCGCTCTTCAGGGCGAGCACCGTGCCTAAACCGCGCGCCGAAAAAACCTTCTCGACATCGACTCTGCGCTCGATAACCTCAGAACGGTTTATTTAAGGGCTACGTCCAAGGCTGAGAAGCGACGGCTCGCGAGCTTTGCGAGCAGGGCCGTACGTCTTTCTCAAGCCGCGAGTTAGGCCGCACTTTTCGTGAAAGAGGCAACGAGAACGCGCTTTGCTTTGCCTCGGCTACGACGATTCTTGCGGATACGGTCGATTTCGCGGGCGGTGTCGGCGGTGAGGTACGACTCATGACAACTTGAGCAATGGATGATGGGAATGTTCTCGATGATGACGAGACTGTCGCCGCGGCCAAAGCTCTTCGTCGTCTTCTTGTCAACGGCCGCTTGGGCCCCACAGAGTTCACACTTCATGATTGTTCACTCCTCCTCACGATATACAGTCATGACGATCACCTTGCCTGTTGCACCCGTCTTCAAGACCACACCTATGGGTTCACCCGAACGTCTGTACCCGTGAGAACGTATTTTCGCTCTCTAGTCGCACGGTCAACTTGTCGGTCGACGATTCGGCCTCTGAGTATGACATTCTCGATGTCTTCGTCCAGTACGTCATCCTCACCCATTTCTTCGAGCGCATGAATTGTAATGATATACTTGCGCTCGCGAACAAGCGATCGGAATCGCCTAAGCTCTCGCTCGAACATCCGGAAGCCATTCTATGCTGGGTTAAGCCTGCGCTCAACGGGGGGCTTTCGCTTGTGTGGCCTAACGTTTAGGATGAGCGACGTGTTTTCCGCGTTCGCTCCATCCTTTTGTTAGGCTGCCTGCCGCTTGCCATTCGCTGTCGCTCATCGCCGGGCATCGGGGGAACATCTGGCACGCGAGCCAATATACGGTCAAATGCCGCAGGCTCCGCCCGTCGTGCCCGCTCCTCCAAGTACTCTTCAGTCAACAGGGCAGCCATCTTCTCCGCCACTGCCGTGGTGATGAATTGGTTGATCGATA